>JAZDOF010000536.1:0-4125 GCA_043799015.1 Pseudomonadota bacterium
TATATTAATGTGGAGGACCCGACCATGAACTGCGGCAGATACGAGACACACATTTCGGCCTTGATCGACGGTGAGCTTCCGGAATCCCAGGCCGCCCGCTTGATGCCCCATCTGGCGGAGTGTGCCCATTGCCGTGAAACCTTGGAACGTATGAAGGGTTTGAACCAGGCCCTGACCACGGCGGGACAAGGGATGCCGAGTCCTTCCCTAACCCAAAAGGTAGTGCGACGAATAAGCGGTTACCGCAACGAGGAACAAAATGCTCCCCTGTGGGGTCGCTGGGGTCACGCTCCCGCTTTGGCCGCGCTGGTACTCCTCGCCGTTACCCTGGGCAATATGGCGGGCCGTACCATGACCGCCATGTGGCCTTCCGAACAGACCGAGACGCGCTTGGAGGCCCTATTGACGGAACATAACGGGTCTTTTTCCGAAGCGGTCGAGGAGCTCGGCGTTGAGGAGCAACCCTGATGAGCCGAAAGCTTCTCATAGGCATTTGCGCGTTTTCCCTGGCATTGAACGTAGCGGTAGCCGCGACGGTGGGACTGCACCTAATCTCGGGACATCCGGGGCCGTTTCCGAGCTTCAAGCCGGACTCTTCCGTGGAGCATGAGATAATGCGGGAGGTTCGATCCAAGTGGGTGTCGCTCCCGCGTGAGGTCTTTCGGGAGAAGCGGAGACTGGTCTTGGAAAAGAACGCGCAAGTGGTCGACCTCGTGGTCGACAATGCGGACAAACCTGAACTTGCCGACCGCGCAGTGGAAGAACTCATAGTCCTCCGAGGTGATTTGGAGCGCGAAGTCCTCAAACGAATGGTCACTATACTCGCGTCGTTGCCCGAGGATAAACGTAAGGTTTTCGCCGAGCGTCTGAAGCGCTCTCGAGCCTGCTTCGATCCCGGCATGGTGATGGGCGGGAAGAGAAAACACAGACCGCCTCCTTGCCCGGCAGACCGGCCCCAGTAGCCGGAGAGTATCGGCACCGATAGGCCGATACTCCGTGCGGACCAAAGATCACACGTATGGACCGGGATATGTCTCGTCGTCGTCATCGGGTCATAAATCGAGCTTCTTCACTTATTTCTGCCGGCGCCGTGTTTGATAAATTCACGGGGGACTCGATCCGATCGACCAGGCATTACAATGGCCGAAAAGGGACGGACGTAGCATAATTGCTTGGGGCCGGTCTAGGTTACCGCCTTAATCCGGACGGACCGTCCATAGCTTAACTCCGACCGTTCATGCGGTGTATGCTCTTGAAACTGCGTGATGTTTCCTGCATCATCGGATCACTGAATGGGCCTGGTATTGATTAGGCATCAGAATTTGCCCGTTTCATAGGGAGAGACTTCCGAAAGGAGACCCAGTTCGACATGGAGATCGCCGAACCTAAGATCGAGCGTGAAGAAATCCTCGTAGTCTCGGACGAGGATTTTCAGAGTAACAACGTTTGCATCGTCACCGGAGCGGCAGGAGGGATAGGACGGGCTACGGCCGTAGCCGCCGCGGCCAACAACCTAATGGTGGTAGGTCTGGACATAAATGTGGAAGAAGGGAAGAAGACCCGGGAAATGGCCGCTGATAGCGGAGGAAGGATGGTCTTCATTCCCGCCGACCTAACCAAGGACAACGAGATTGAATACGCTGTAAGCGAGGCCGCCCGTTACGGAGTCATCAAGTTCTTGGCCAACATAGCCGGGATGCAGCACATTGACTCGGTAGAGAATTTCCCGATGGACAAATACGACTTGATGCAACGAGTCATGCTCAGAGCCCCGTTCCTGTTGTCCAAACTGACGATCCCCCACATGAAGAAGAGTCTCTCCGGAACCGGGGTGATCGGTAACATGTCTTCGATTCATGGTCACATATGCACCATGAACAAACCCGTTTACAATATAACCAAGTTCGGGCTGAGGGCCCTGAGCCAGTCCATTTCCGCGGAGGGAAACGGACTGATCAGGTCTTTCTCCGTGAGCACGGGATTCGTGAAAACAGGCTTGGCCCTGGGGCAAATAGCCTCACAGGCCGAACAAAGGGGTATTACCGCGGACGAGGTCATCCGTAACGTCATGCTGGGCAAGTCCAGGGTCAAGGAAATGATGAATCCCATCGACGTGGCCAACCTATTCGTCTTTGGGTTCTCACGGTATTCCAAGTACCTCGTGGGCGGTGATCTCCTGTTTGATGGAGGCATGGTTCTGACGTATTAGCGGTTGGAGTGGACTCCTGGTCGATCAATCGGACGGTGATGGCGCTCGTAGTAGAATGGGTCACCTATGCGACACCGGAAGTGAATCCGATTTGAAACCCATAGCCGGAGCCGTTACCGTTCATCGTGCTTCTGCTTGCGATGTGCCTCCATGTTGCCGCCGACAAGGCGGCTGAAATAATGAGGAACGGTCGTCTCGAAAGTTACTTGTTTTCGGCTGAACGGATGAGTGAAGGAAATCGAGGTGGCATGTAAAGCGAGACGTTTGTGAGCCCCCTTGTCTTTTCCATATCTGTCGTCACCGACGACCGGATGTCCAATTCCTGCAAGATGTACGCGTGCTTGATGTTTTCGCCCTGTCAGCAAATCAATTTCCAGCAGAGCAAAGTCCTTGGTCTGCTTGAGGACCCTATAAGCCGTTTGCGCCGGCCTTCCTTTGGTGGGGTCGGATGTGGAGTACACCGATCTTGCTTTGTTCTCCGCCAGGTGCGTGGAAATCGTGTCCGAGGTTTTCTCACAGGTGCCGTGAACGACGGCGAGGTATTTTTTCGTAGTTTCGTCCCAGTGGCTTTGGAGGAAATACTTGGCTTCCGGAGTCTTAGCGAAGACGACTACGCCCGACGTGTCGCGATCCAGCCGGTGTACGATGAAAACGCGCTTCCTGGATTTGGGCTGGCCCTTGCGGACATAATCCGTGAGAATTGCATACGCCGTCCGTAATTTCTCCTTGTCAGTGGCCATGGTCAGAAGGCCCGGTGGTTTGTCCACCACCAGAATGTCCTTGTCCTCGTAAATGATTAAGATCCCTTGCGCCAAAAGTCCGTGTCCGGGTCCGGATGGTTTAGACATGGTGTGACCTCAGTCGTTCCGCTCGAAAAGCGGCCTGGATGAGATTGTCCATCTGTTGCAGGAAACGTGAACGATCCCGCTTTTCAAACGGGGCCGGCCCTCCTGTGATATTTCCCATGTCACGAAGATAAGCGGAAAGTTCTCGATTCGCAAGCGCACTTCCGATGGATTCTTCCGTGAAAACGCGCCCCTTCGGATCCAGTACGCGAGCACCTTTGTCAAGGCACCGAGCCGCGAGCGGAATGTCGGCCGACACGACGATGTCGTCTTCTTTGACGTGGTCAACGATCCAATCGTCTGCCGCGTCAGTGACTTCGTCAACAATTACAAGTTCAAACAAACCGTCTTGCGGAATTCTCAACCTGGAGTTGGATACCACGTATGCTTCGAGGCTGTACCGAAGGGCCACTCGAAAAACTTCATTTTTCACAGGACATCCGTCGGCATCGATGAAAATTCTGATCAATCCGTATCCTTTCGTGCTTGGCTCGGTCCGCAAAGAGGTGGACATTCCCGGGGCTCCGGTCTAACGGCAGGGGCCCGCTCCTGCCGGGAACCGCCACGTGGGGCTTCCGCTTAATAGTTCCAGGAGGCTTGGCCATCCCGGTGAACGGTCACCCTGAAGACATCCATCGTCCGGCTCTCGGCGAAGGTTCCTCGATGCTCATTTCAGATTCTTCCCATTTCCTGGATAGCTTGGTCCACGGGGCCGGGGTACACGCGTCCTTGTCGTCGGATACCTTAATGAGTACGGACGATGCAGCCTCCGCCGCATTGCCATAATAGCACAATGCTCGTATTGCCGAGTCGCGGACTTATTCAGTTGTCGCTTTTCAGGGATACAATAAGGTCTGGTATCAAGTCCGGGCTTCTCGTCTTTCCCATTCTTGTCGTGACCGATATACGTTTCTATGGTAACACCATATAGCACGAACGTACCACTAATTCGGCGCTCTTGAAGAGCTCGCCGATCTTGGGGTTCTCTTCCCGGTCGCCGGCCGGTGCTTGAACAGAGCAAAAAATGACTACTGCCGTGAGGAAGCGTTTCACTTTGATAAAATCCTCTCC
>JAZDOF010001049.1:0-12460 GCA_043799015.1 Pseudomonadota bacterium
GACCGGCGAGCTCAAATTGACCCTCATTGCCGGGGCCGACCCGGGTTTTCCAATGGGCATGAACGGCCGGACCTACGGCGTGTCGGGAGAACGCCGTTACGTGATCCTGATTTTTCGGGAACACGGTTCCTGGCCGGAAGACGTTTTCATCGGGGCGCTGTTGCGTGAACTTGCTCACGTGGTTGCGCGAAGACCCCCCGAATCCGAATGGCCTGAAGCCCGCAAGGAACGGGCCTTGTTCAAGGAAGGCATCGAGTATCGTGCTGATGCGATGGTATGGCGGTGGGAATTGAGCACCTACAGCTTGTCGCACCTCAACGCGACCTATCCCCCCCATCGAGTTGATGCCATACTCCCCAAAATAGCTGAGGCTTTATCTACCCCGGACCCGGAATGGGAGGCGTGAAGCCGTTTCCGGCTCTCACCGCCTGCGGCGCGCGACCGATCGGCAGGCAGGCTCTAGTCGTCCGTCAACCCATGCACTATGGGCATGCCGCCGGGGCCTCCGTGTTTCATGAGCTTTTCTCTCAGCAACGCCCCATCGACCCGAAGGTCCATGACCCGGCGATCGAGAACGTCGATCCTCCGCCGATCTTGGTCGGTCAACTTGAGGCACTCCAGGAGCGTCTCGTAATACTCGACATCCTTGGTCGGCGGGATTGAATTAAGTATTTCCAGTGCTGCCCTGGGATTATCCATATTGAGAACGCAGGTCGCTTTCCGAACCAGGGTTGAAGGCATTGTCTCGGAAAGAGTGGAGTAGTGGTTGAGGCTCCAGGAAGGCTTCCCGGCCTTCGCCACCGTATCGGCGAGCGCCCGGAGGGCCGTGGGCTTTTGATCCAACATACGGGCCAGCCCTTCCACCTCCTCGCGTTTTCCCAGCTTGGCAAGCCTGTAAATCAGGGCAAGAAAGTGGCTGGGTGTTTCCAAGAGGGTTTCAGTGTTCGCGTCTCGCAGGGCAAGATAATATAGGATCTCGTTTTGGTCTTCGAGGACGTCGAGATCCGGAAAGGCATAGCGATTCGGCCGCACCAGCGACCGCACATCTTCTATTGTGGCGGCATCGATCGATTCGAGCACCTTGTGTATCTTGACATTCACGCGGACGGTCTTGCCCCGCAAATCTTCCTGCCCATAGTCCTCGGGAAAGGTGAACTGAAAACTCTTTTCCGCTCCTTCCCGCACGCCGACGAAGTTCCGTTCGAACTCCTCCAGCAGAAGACCTCGTCCCAACAGAACGTCCCAGTATCTTCCCGAGATCCCCGTGAAAGGCACATCATCCATCCAGCTTCGCGAATCGAAGATGACCCGATCCATGGGGCCTGCCGGTCGATCTGCCCGGCGGAAGAAAGAAAGAGACGAGATAAGCTCTTTTACCGGTGTTTCATCTCCTCGAGCAAGCTGATGATATCCAACGAGGAACTCCTCGAGCATGCCGTATTCCTCAATGGCCGAACTCGCGAGGGCCCCATATACGAAGAAGTTGGGCTCATCCTCAAAGTCGGAACGGTTTTCCAGTAGAAAATCAAGCAACTCGAAGATTCGCTGCTTGAAGTACACGTCACGTTCCATTCCCTCGTTGGCCAACGCCCACATGTTACGGACTCTTTTCATGTCGGCGCGGCTCATGGAATCCGTTTCGTACTGGTCCCCAACGGACATGTAGGCGGGTCTGAATTCCCCCGACGGCTTGATGCCGAAGCTTTGCGGCGACTTGGAATAGGCGGACCCAAAGTATAATTGCATCTGTTGCGAGCCCAAGTTGGACAGAATGGGTATCTCCAGGGAACGAACAAAATCCAGTGTGGCCCCTGCATCTTCTACGGTTTCGCCGGGCAACCCGAATATGCTGAAGAGTTCCGCCTCCATGCCGAGGGACTTGGCAATTCTCACGTTGTCCCGTACCTGGTCCAAATCAATGCGTTTGTTCGTTCGCGCCAAGACCCCGGGGCTGCCCGACTCCAGGCCGAAGGCAACAGTGTCCGCTCCTGCTTTACGAAACAACTCCAGTAGTCCGGCATCCACGAGATCGGCCCGCGTCTGAAACCAGAACGGCGTGGTAACGCCAAGCTCGATCTTCTTCTTCAGCAGTTCCTCCACCCTGGGTCTATTCTCGGTAAAGCTCGGATCGGCAAACCAAAACCGGGATATCCCCGCGTCCGCAAGGTGTTGCATTTCCTGCAGCGCACGTCGGATGGAGTGGTACCGTACCTTTCCCTTGCATACCGACGGGGTGATGCAAAACCAACAGACGTGACTACAACCCCGGGACGACAGCAGTATCGCCGTGTCCTTTCCGTACAAGTTGAGCACGTCCGTCAAATACGGCGACGGGTAAGCGTCCAGATCCACGGGGTTATCGGCCGGCGGGTTGTCCACTACCCCATCTTGGGAACGAAATGTTATCCCCGGCACAAGGTTGAGCGGCCCACCGGATTGCAGGGTGCCGGCCAACTCCGTCATTACCGTTTCGCCGTCTCCCCTGACGATAATGTCCACATCTTCGAGTTCATCCAGGGCCGCGGAAGGCATAAGTACGGCCTGCGGTCCGCCGATGGCGACAAGCACCCGTTTGTGCCTGGTCTTGATGTACCGGCTCAAGAAACGGATGCGCTCCATGGTGCTCTGGTAAGCTGTAAAACCTACGACGACCGGCTGGATCTCCTGAAGCCACCTCTCCAAGACCCTTAAGGTCAGGGGTTTGTCTCGCAGGTCGTCCAAAATGATCCCGTCCCATCCTCGGCCCTTCAATGCGGCAAGTATATACCCTAATGATATGGGAATACTCTCCGAGGATTCGAAGCCCACGTCATGATTGACGTTTATGAAAAGAAAGTTCACCGTTCAACCTTTCCGGCAGCTAGGGCCGCCAGGGCCTCTCCTATCTGCCGAAGCCCAGCCATCCACATCTTTACCGAATGGGTCCCCGTGGTCAACCCGGCGCCCACAGCATAAGAGGTCGCTCACGGTCGTCCCAATAGGGGCACCGGCGGGCACGTGCCGCATATGAGGGCCTCCCGCTGGGCCGCGGCAATTGTCCGAACCCCGCCGGCCGCCGCTCGTATCATGTTGTTGAGCTTGGTTACCGAAAAGGGGGTTTTCTCGGCCGTGGCCTGCACTTCCACAAGGCGTCCGTTACCTGTTATCACCACGTTCATGTCCACTTCGGCGGTATGGTCCTCTTGGTAGTCCAGGTCCAGCAGGACTTGGCCGTCAACGATGCCCACACTCACCGCGGCCACCGAATCCGGCAAGACGTCTCTCGGCACTTCGCCCGACTCGATCAGCCGTTCCGCGGCCATCCTCACGGCGACCCAAGCTCCGGTAATAGCTGCGGTGCGAGTACCGCCGTCGGCTTGTATTACGTCACAGTCCACGGTAATCGTCCGTTCTCCCAGGAGCGCTAGGTTCACGACGCTGCGGAGCGAACGGCCTATCAACCGCTGGATTTCCATTGTACGGCCGCCTATGCGCGTTCCTCGTTCGCGGGATGATCTCGTGTGAGTCGAGCACGGCAACATGGAGTACTCCGCCGTGACCCAGCCGGTTCCTTTGCTCTTCAGGAAAGAGGGCACGGACCTTTCCACCCCTGCGGCACAGAGCACCTTGGTCTTCCCGGTCTCTATCAACGCCGACCCACATGCATGATCCAGCACTTTCGTCGTAATTACAAGGGGTCTCAGCTCCTCGGCCCCCCTGCCCTCGTGTCGAGCCATTTCGCCTCCATTGCCGTCTACGCCGGCCCATCTTCTGAAACCCGGAGACCATGGATCGAACCCCGCTCACCGGTTGTCGGCCGTTTGCGGGGGTCGGCCCAAAGGTGAAGCCGCACCGACGAGGAGTCCCCGGGATCCGGGACGTCACACGATGTCATTTCATCCGTGGTTCTTCAAGCATTTATTCGCGTTCCGACAACCTGCGTCACTATTCATGTCACCGATAGACCGGATGACGTAAGGGTTGTTAAGGAAGGGTGCTTCAACTCCACTTTAAGTAATTTGCCGAATAAGTGGAATTATATTGACAACTAATTCGCTTCGTAATACAGATCAAGTCCGGCGTGACCCCTCGCACTACGGTATCTGGAGTAACACAGGAGAATTTTAAATGATTCGCGCTGCAACATAGGGGTCGGCATGGCTCTATGCCTCGCTGCGGCGGGAACCTGGGAAACGAAGCGCGCCCTCTGTTTGGATTTGTTACCTCCCGTGAGCGAGTCCGGGTGACGCGGAGCGTTGCCCCCAGCTACCCGAAACGAAGCGTCTTTATAGAGAATACGATATGGCCGCGTTCCCGTCGGCTTATCCGTTCGATCCCGAACCGTTATGATCCGTTTGTCGGCTAACGAGGATGCAGATGGAATTCACCGAACAGTACAATGTGATAGACATTTTCATCATTGCCGTTCTCGGCCTGACCGTGATTCTTGGAGTGTGGAAAGGGTTCGTCAGGTCCCTTACGGCGATGGCGGGCTTGGCTGCCGGGATTATTCTCGCGGTTCGCTATTATCCCAAAGTCGAACCGCACCTCAGCAAGGTATCATCCCTCGATTCCCACATCTCCATCATCATCTCCATGGTGCTCATATTCATACTGGTCCAAGCGATATTTGTACTGATCCGTATGGCATTGGCCGCAATCCTGGATTTTACAAGGCTGACGTGGCTGGACCGCGTACTCGGCGCGGCGATGGGCGCTGCCGGGGGGTGGGTCGTTGTCGCGGCAGCGGTTCAAGGCCTACTGCTCGGAATACCGGAGTGGCCGGATGTAAAGAAGTCCAGGCTGATCCGACCGGTGGAGCAATTGACCGCGCGGATGATGCAACAAGCGCCGCAGGGCCTAAAGAACCACATGCAATCTCTTAACGAAAAATGGAACGGTCTCAAGGAAAAGCCGGGAGCCAAGCCCAATCCCAAGGCCTCAGTCTACCAGGGACCTTCCGGCGGCCCCCCGCTCAAGACCGCCACCGAACGGGCGGATCGTCTCTGAGGCGTTTTGGGAGGACCTCATGAAAGTCTTGAAGATGCTGATGCTCGCCGCGCTCGTAATAGGGCCGCTTTCCGCTTGTACGTACTTCCAGAAAAAGGACGAACCCCCGCCTTTACCCGTAATCGAGGAGACAAAACCCCCGCTCACCCTCAATGGGGAGTACTTCAACGCGTTTCCATGGGACAAGCTTGCCAAGCCTCAAAAGAACGGCAATGATCCCGACACCTTTACCTATGCCGTCAAAGAAGGTGACTCTCTGGAAAACGTGGCCGAGAAGAACATGGGGGACTCGGGGCTTTCGTCGGGCTTGGCCGCCTTCAATGACCTGTCGCCGTCATCGGACCTCAAATCCGGGGAAAAGATAGTCGTTCCATACCCGATAATCGGCGTCCGCAGCCGGATGTTGGTCAAAGCCAAAGGCGCCAAGCAGTTCGGCGACCCCGAACCCTTTGATACGGAACTCAAGAAAGGTGATGAATACAAGCTCAGTTTTGAATCAAACATCGCAGGCTATTGCTACATATTGCGCGAGAGCACCAAAGGGATCGAGTTTCTCTACCCGGCGGTCGCGAAGCCGATCCCTGCCGTCACCAAGAAGAAAGGCAAAAAACCCGCCCCCGAACCCGAGCCGGGGCCGGAAAGCGAGCCTGTCAAACCTCGCGTTCCCATTGTAATTCCCGCGGGCCCGAAAGGGTTCGGTTACGATCCCAAGTTGGCGGCCGATAAGATACATGTATTTCTTTCGGTCCGCCGGATTCCCGAACTCGACGATTTAAAAGAGAAAAAGAAGGTAACCCGTGTCGAGTTGGACGACGTGCTTCATCGCGTGAAGGAGGGAGAAGTATATCGAGAAGCGCCGTACACGCTGCTGCGGATATCCGACCCAAAGGAGATACTCGGTTTTTCTCTCAATCTCAGCGGCTAAAAAAATCATTGACACGGATCGGCCTTTCGCTATACTAGTTGGTCTACGGGGCTGTAGCTCAGTTGGGAGAGCGCTTGAATGGCATTCAAGAGGTCGTCGGTTCGATCCCGTCCAGCTCCACCAAGAAAAGCTTAGAGAAAACGTCAAATCGGCTGAAGCCGGTTTGGCTTTTTTTTTGCAGCAATCGGTGACTTTCCCCTCGTTCATGGAGTCGGCCGGTCGGCGCTCCCCGCCGGCGGCCAAATATGCTTGACACGCCGGATTGACCCCGCCATGATATTACCCATGGGTGGAATACGTACCCGCCGTGTAAATCAGCGCAGCATGATCTGCGCCGACTGGGGAGGAGAAAAGGGAGACGGACATGAGACGCTGGGTCAATCGTGTGCCGGCAATGGGGTTGGTCGTGGTGGGGGTGCTGTTCATCGTCGGGAGCGCGTTCTCGGCGTGGGCATGGGCCCCGGACTACGGCTGGAGTTATTACAAGTACACCGCCACGTCGGGATGTTATCGATTCTGGTACGGAGACACCTCAAAATCTCAGGCCGAGACTTTTGTCTCATCGGTATACGCCACACAGGGTTACCAGGCCGCGAGAGGGGTGCTCAATCTGTCGACGAGTGCGTCCACCTATCAAATCCTTTCGGGAGCCGTGGTGGACGGAAGCGGGAACAATGTCGGGGACTATATGAACGTGTTTCTCGACCCGCTCAACTATTCCGGAGGATCGAGCACGGTAGGACTAACAAGCATGGGGGTGGATAACGGCAAGTACTGGTCCTACCTGCAACTATTCAACTTCGACGGCAACACGAGCAAGTCCCTGGGATCGACGTTAGCCCACGAAACCACCCACTACCTGTTCGAGATCAAGCTCGACCTACACGACAAGTCCTGGTATTTCGACCAGAATACCTATGGGTGGGTGTACACCAATTATCTTACCGAGGCACTTGCCTATTATACCGGCGATTGCGTGTACCAGTACGGCGAACGATACGATTCCGCAACCATCCAGTCGAACGTCACCACCTACCAGTCATGGTTCAGGACCGGCCTCTACTATAACGCGTCGGGATACTCTTCATCCCAGAACGACATATGGAACTTCAGGGCCATCGGATACTTTCTCGACCACATGAACGGCGGAGACAAGGTCGGCACGCTGTTGGACAGTATTGTCGCTTTCAGCGGCGGGTCCGATATCTATGCAAATGCCATGCGCGCGACGTACGGCATGTGGCCGGGCCAAACTCAGAACCCTGCCGGTACCGGATACCTGATCAGCTACTACTATTCCAAGGACTGGTCGAGCACCGCAAAGGCTTCGATCACGAAGAGCGCCCAGCTTGAAACGTCCGGCGCTCAGGACCTTTGGAGCGTGTATGAGGGGACGCGCTCGGTGATGATTGCCCAGCAGTGGGACACGGCAATCAAACAGACGAAACGAGAGGCCGGAATAGCAGAGCACATGGCCGGGCGAGCCGCCATCAACGAGTTCAACTCCACCACGTTAGCCCTGTGGGACAAGCCCGTCGGTGTGAAGTAACCAACCGGGCCTCATCGGAACAATAGGACGACTTACAAGGTGATAATTATGCAGACACTCATCGCTTGGCTCATCATCATAGTTATCTCGCTCGGCGTATTCACGGCATGCGGCGGGGGCGGAGGAGGAGGAGGAGAAACGGCCGGGGGCACGACGACCACGGGTACGGGAACCGGGACAGGTACGGGGACCGGAACCGGTACGGGGACTTCCGGCGATCCCACTGAAACCACCCCGGTCACGCGTTGACGGTGGTTGCCGCGAGCGGCGAGGACGCGGCAAGTCTTCGCCCCCCGGGGCGGCCCATCCATGGAAAGCATGTGTTTCAGGAGGCTGCTCTCTTGACTTCGGCCTGCGGAACCGGTAGAGTCCTTCCACATGGAGGGTGTAGCTCAGTTGGCAGAGCACTGGGTTGTGGCCTCAGTGGCCGAGGGTTCGAATCCCTTCACTCTCCCCACTCCATCCATCCGGAGCCGGGACGCTTCCCGCGATGTATCAGGCGGAGTTCCCAAAATACCGGCTCTTATTTCCTAGGTGCGCGCCCGTAGCTCAGTTGGATAGAGCGCCGGACTTCGAATCCGTAGGTCGCAGGTTCGAGCCCTGCCGGGCGTACCAACTCAAAAAGCTTGATGTAGATGGATTACTTGATAACGAGGCAGGAGGGGGGAAGGACTTCCTTGGACATTCCACAGGAAAGGTCAATGAGTGACTTAGACAAGACCCATGCAGACCTTGTCGCCGAATTGAAATCGGCCCACCGTAAAATATCTGAATTGCAATCGGTATTGGTGGATCTCCGAAGTGAGCAACGGGCTTTCCAAGAGATTGGGGCGACCGGCAAGGCATTGTTGGAGGCGTTTGAAGGTCTTCTTTACGTTTGTTCAGCGAACTATGAAGTAGAGTACATGAACGAACGTTTCATTCGGCGCACGGGATACGATGCCGCAGGGGAAAAATGCTACAAGGCCCTTCATGACCGCAACGAAGTGTGCCCCTGGTGCGTGAACGAGAGAGTCCAACAGGGTGAAACGGTCCGGTGGGAAATCCGAAGTCCCAAGGACAATCGGTGGTACTATATTGTAAACACCCCGATCCGCCGGCAAAACGGTTCGATTTCGAAGATGGCCATGATCCAGGATATTACGGTTCGCAGGCAGGGTGAAGAAGCGCTCCGGGAAAGCCGCGAACGTCTCGAACTGGCATTGGAGGGCGCGGAGCTGGGCATGTGGGACTGGAATATCCAAACCGGCGAACTGGTCCTTAATGAACGATGGGCACAAATGCTCGGCTACACCGGGAGTGAGATCCGGCCCCACATAGATTCCTGGTACGGCATGCTTCATCCGGAGGACGTGGAAAGAGTCCGGGATGTCATGGACAGGCACCTGCAAGATGCGACCCCCTCTTACGAAGTCGAGTATCGAAGCTGGACGAAATCCGGTGAATGGAAGTGGATACTGGCCCGCGGAAAGGTGGTCGAACGCGACGAAGAAGGCAAACCCTTGAGGGCCACGGGTACAAGGCTGGACATCACGGACCGGAAAAGGGCCGAGGAGTTGCTGCTGGAGCGTACCGAGGCACTGGAAAGAAGCAATCGGGATCTCGAACAATTCGCGTATGTTACCGCGCATGATCTCCGAGAGCCCCTTGTGGCCGTGGGTGCGTACCTGAAGCTCCTGGAAAGAAGCTGCGGAGAGAGCCTGGAACAGGACGGGCGCAAGTTTCTTTCACGCGCCGTCGAAACGGTGCTTCGGATGGACGCTGTGGTTCAAAACCTACTGGCCTATGCGCGCGTCGGCGGCGAGGATTACGCAATGGAGGTCACCGACTGCGGAGCCGTTCTCGAGAATGCCATCTCAAATTTGCACTCGGCCATCAAAGAGAGTGGAGCCGTGGTAACCGGCGACCCGCTTCCCACCCTCAACGCGGACTCGGCCCAATTGCTTCAGGTATTCCAGAACCTGCTGAGTAACGCCATCAAGTTTAGGGGCGACAGGCCCTTGCGAATTCACGTCGGCGCCGAGCAGAGGGATGGTGAAATCGAATTTTCCGTGAAGGACAACGGTATCGGCATAGAACCGCCGTACTTTCAGAGAATATTTCGCATCTTTCAACGCATTCGGGAAGGCTCCGATCGGCCCGGTTCAGGAATCGGGTTGGCGAATTGCCGTAAAATCGTAGAACGTCATGGGGGACGAATATGGGTGGAGTCTCAACCGGGCGTCGGATCGACCTTCTTTTTTACGCTCCCCACAGGATCGGCCGGCGGCCGCCACGGGTCATCGAGCCCCCAATAGGGGCAAGGTAGAGACGTCGTTTTGCCGTATACCGGTATTGAGCGCGGCATTGGTCCTGCCTTGTAAATATAGTCTCCGCAAAGGGAAAAAACCCTTGACAGGCAATCCATACGACCCTATTTATTATCAGTAAATCTTAACCTGTGTCTGTCCGGATGACCTCTATTCAGGACCTCGGGCGTTTGCAAGGATTAAGAAAGTAGGACATAGGCGCCCGAGCCGTGGATTTTCAAGCCCAAATTCCAGTCGGTTTGTTCCCGTCCACAAAGAGCCCTTGTTCAGCACGTACAACGCACCGTCGCATTATGTGAGGGGTGCTTCCATTGAAGGAGCAGAAAATTGGGTATTAACATTTATGTCGGCAATCTTCCTTTTACTTCGGACGAGAGTGAACTGAGAGCCCTATTCGAGAATTATGGCGCCGTGGATTCGGCTAAGGTCATCGTCGACCAATTCACCGGGCGGTCCCGAGGGTTCGGCTTCATTGAAATGCAGAACCGTGAAGAAGGCCTGAAGGCGATACAAGAACTGGATTCCAGAGACCTTTCCGGCCGTGCATTGAAGGTAAACGAGGCCAGACCCCGGAACAATGCAAGCGGTGGTGGTGGTGGCGGCGGCGGCGGAGCCCGTCGTGATTCGGGGAGATCGCGCTGGTAGCAGTCGGATGGCCCCCGGTGGTTCGTGATGCCTCATGTCCGTCCTCTTTCAGGCGTCGAATGAGAACGCGGCGCTGAGACGATAATATCGGGACACCCGGCCTCATGGCATTTTGTATCTTTGGTACGAAAAAAGCGAGGAGGAAATTTTCACTCCTCGCTTTTTTCAAGCATATCCGATTCCACCCCCAATGACACCCCACCCAAGACCCGCAGGACGCGAAGCCGCCCATCTCGCCTTAACAGCCCACATCGACATCCGGACCATACGCCGGCAGCTTTTAATAGTGACGCTCCTTGAATTTTGCGGCAAAGCCGGCCCGGCGTAACCAACGTAACGTAGGGGCGGGGATAAACCCCGCCCCTACAGATGTTTGTTTCGATTCACTCAACCGTTCAGGGTTCCCGCAATTCTCAACGCGTGACACAATAGGTAACGCCCAGCCTTGCCGTCGGGCGGCATACAGGTTCAACGGCAGCCCTTTAGGTTTGGTCCGTCCTAGGTGTCGTGCCGGAAAAACTCTTTATAATGTGGCGGCGTTTGAGCTCCTTGCGTTGGGTTTTGCCCACCGGACTCCTGGGGAGATCGGTTAAGAACTCGACTTCAATGGGCACCTGATTCGGCCCAAGTCGTTTCCTGCAATGGTCGATGATATTTCCCACGCCGGCTTCCTCGCCCTTCTTGAGCACCACGAAGGCTTTAGGGGCTTCCCCTCCTTGACCGTTGGGAATGCCTATCACCGCGGCGTCTTGAATCATGGGATGAGAGAAGAGAACTTCTTCTATTTCTCTCGGATAGACGTTTTCCCCCTGCGAGAGGATCATGTCTTTCTTGCGGTCCACAACGGTGAAATAGCCCTCGCTGTCCATGACGCACACATCACCCGTGAACAACCATCCATCCACGAGACAAGCCTTGGTGTCACGGGGCAGGTTTACGTATCCTTTCATAACCTGCGGTCCTCGAACGCAAAGCTCGCCTGCAACCCCGTAAGTCGTAATTTCCCTCGTCGGGTCGGCTACGTCGACGATCTTGGCCTCGGTATTCGAAATGGGCAAACCGATGGTTCCCACTTTGGTCTTCCCCCCGTGGGGATTGATGTGAGTCACCGGCGACGTTTCGGTGAGGCCGTATCCTTCACATATCTGAGCCTTGGTGAGTTGCTCGAACGTCTTGATCGTATCCAACGGTAAAGGTGCCCCGCCGGAAAAGCACCCCTTCAAGGTGGTAAGGTCGTACTTCTTGAGGCCCGCTTCGTTCACCATTCCGTTGTACATCGTTGGAAGGGCCGCGATGAAGGTGGCCCCCCCACTCGCCAGGGCACCGAGGATGCTCTTAGGCTCGGGGAGAGGGACCAGCACGTCGGTATAACCGTAGAATATCCCTATATTGAGACCACACGTCAGGCCGAATACGTGAAAGAACGGCAGGCACCCCACGACCGTCTCCCTGCCGTCCTTGAACGACGGAAACCAATTACGGATCTGCTGCACATTCATGGACACGTTACGATGAGTCAGTTCTACACCTTTGGATTGCCCGGTGGTCGCACTGGTGTAAAGTATGAAAGCCGTGTCCTCCATATTCGTCTTAGAGACCGGCGTAGCTGTGGGCGCGGATTCCAGAAAGTCGGTGAACTCGTACACGTCCGGTGCGTCAGGAGTCTTGAGGTGGAGATGCGACTTGACTATCGGGAAAAGGTGTTTGGCCGCGAAGGGAAGATAGTCCCTTATGTGGCATGAAATCACCTGCTTTATGCCGCACTTGCTTCTCAGATCAATTATTCGCGGGCATAGCACATCCAAGCAGACGGCCATCTTGGATTTCGCGTCGTTGAACTGGTGCTTCAGCGCGATGTCGTCCGCCCTTGGGCTGTGCATCACCGCGGTGGCCCCTGCTCGAAGCACCCCGTACAAGGCGGTCGCGGTCTGAATGATATTGGGTAATACAAGAGAAACACGATCTCCTTGTCGAATACCGGCAACCTTAAGGGCCGCGGCGAACCGGGACACCATCCAATCCAATTCTCGGAACGAGATCGCC
>JAZDOF010000560.1:0-4551 GCA_043799015.1 Pseudomonadota bacterium
CGGCCGTTCCCGAACCCCCCTTCACTTGACGATGACCCGGATGAAAAGAACGGCGTGGAGTGCGGCCACCCATAGTCCCGCACCAATCCGCTTCTTTTTATGAGGGCTTACTTCTCCAGTATCGGACCGAAACGGATCACATCGACAATATCCTAAAGCTTAAGCAACTCCTTGATATCTTGCTTGCTCCAGGGGAACTGTGGGTCCTTCGCGTCCCAGAGGAGGTCCAGAACTTCCTTCTCCTCAAGCACACCCTTCTGCAGTAGCAGCCGGAGAGTACTGATGACGACTTTCCCTATATGAAACCCGTAATAGTAGTGATCCTCCTCCATCTTCCCTACTCCTTGCCGAACCGATCTTAGTCTACTTGGCGCGCACCGCCGGCAATCCGGTCTGACGCAGGTATTCTCGAAAAACGGTCATAGAGTCCGCCTGTATATCCGCGAACCCCACGCCGACGATGAACACCTCGCGGGATTGGGTAACGCGTTTCTCGTACCATTCCACTTCACCGAAAATCTCGATGGAACCGTATTTCTTCCCCAGTTCGAGCGTGATCTCCAGGGAATTGCGGCCGAAGCCGGACGCTGCAAACGAAAGATGAAACCCGTCCATTTCCATAGTTTCGGGTTCGAAAACCATTCCGGTGAGACCCAATGTTCTCGTCACCCCCTTTTGTGGGGCGGACCTCTTGGACGGGTCTTCGCCGTCCACGATCACAAAGCTGAAATCGACCCGTACGTCTCTGGAGGCCGACTCTCTTCCGCTTACACTTGACTGAGCGCCCATGAAGTCATCCTGCGCACGTACTGTTATACCGGCACGGCTCCGGCCGGTGGAAACGAAACAACACCGCCCTAGTATCTCTGAATTCGCGTCGCAAAGGCAACAGGTAATCGTCGATGGATTATCTTCCGTGCGTCGGCGTCGCCCTCCACACAAGCAATGAAGCGGTGCCGCCTCATGTAGACGTAATAAGCCCGGTTGAAAGAAATGACGGTGGCCGAACCGGCCGCATCAGGATCGATCAAGCGTGCCGAAGAGCATCTCATCCACCATTTCCACGAGTACATGTTCCACGATCAGATGCACTTCCTGGATACGAGGAGTGGGGGCGCCGTCGACGGCCATGTAGTAATCGCACGTCAGGCTCATAGGGCAGGCCGGGGGTCCTCCCAGGCCGATGGTTACAAGGCCCTGCTCTCGTGCTTGCTTGAGCCCTCTGACCACGTTGAGCGAAGAACCGGAGGTGCTGATACCTATTGCGGCATCCCCACTTCTCCCCAGGGCTTTCACTTGCTTTTCGAAAACCTCCGTGAAATCATAGTCATTGGAAATGGCCGTCAGTATCGAAGTGTCGGTCGTCAAGGCGATGGCAGGCAGGGGAGGTCTTTCCATCCTGTACCGATTCACGAATTCCGCGGCAAGATGCTGGGCATCCGCGGCAGAGCCCCCGTTTCCGAACAAAAGGACCTTGTTGCCCGCTTTGATCACTTGGGCCAGGCCTCGGATCGCGCCTTCAAGGATTGCAGCGTTTTCACGCAGGAACCGCTCTTTGAGTTGGATACTTTCCTGAAAAATGCCGGCCAATTGTGTCTTCAAGGTGCCGTCCTTTACCTACCGATATTTGGTCGTCCGACTCCTCATTACCACATTGCGGGAACGGAAAAAACAGCTGGCCTCATTCCCATACTACCTGTTAGATTATGACTACAAGGCGGCATCGGTGAAGGATAGACCCGGACAGCCCCGGAACCGTTCGGAAAACCTTATGAAATTTTATTGAGGCCGACGGACGACCCTGCCGCGACTTACGTTCTACACGGGAATCAATGAACCAGCGGAAGCATGACGTAGTTGACTATTTCGACGGCCGCAGAATCGCCTGCGGGTTTGTAACGGACAGCAGCGATGACAGACATGCCCGAGTGCTCAATGACAAGGGCCAGGAGACGACTATTTCCGTGGCCCGGATTCTGTCGTCCGTGCCGTATTCGGGTTTCCCGACGGGCCAAGGGAAGGATGAGCAGGTAAAAACGCTCAAGGAAATCGGACGATTACGAGACGAGATCAAGAAAACCATAGACCTGCACGATCTGTGGGAAGTCCTGTCGAACGAATGCGAGACCGTGGATGTGGACGAGCTGACCGAGCTTTTTTTCGGAAAGGAATTGGACCAGAATTCCGCCGCCTCATTATTGCGGGCCGTTAACGACGATCGAACCTACTTCAAGATCAAGCCGAACGAGATCGAGGTCCAGCCGGCGGACAAAGTGGAGCAGACCCTTGTGCAGCGAGAAAGGGAAAAGGCGCGTGAGGACTTTCTACATCGTTCCGCCGGCTTCCTTGCCAGGATCAAGTCTTCCGAGGAAGCTGTTCCCGGAGATGCCCCCGACTGTCTGATGTCGGCCCTCGAGGAGGCTGCGGTGTTGGGGAAGGATTGGCACGCTCAGAAACTTGTAAAGGATGCTTTTGCCCTGGCCGGACTGGGAGGCGAATGGGACCCGTTCCGCGTACTGGTAAAGCTGGGTGTGTGGTCTCCGGACGAAAACGTCCTTATGAGGGCGGAAAAACTCCCCATTGGCTTTAGCTCGGACTGTACGGAATCGGCCGCGTCGGTTTGCTCAAGAATTGCGCCGGCCTCTGCCGTCGACTACACCGGCTTACACATGTTCGCCATCGACGCCGAAACCACAAGAGACGTCGACGATGCTCTTTCGCTCTCCTACGACGGCGAGGACGCGCTCGTGGGAATCCACATAACCAATGTGGCGCATTTTGTGGATCATGGTTCGGATCTCGACCTTGAGATCAGGCAAAGAGGCACTTCCATATATTTACCCGACGACATGGTGCCGATGATACCGCCGGTGTTGTCGGAGATGGGTGCCAGTCTTGCGGTGGGGGAACACCGGCCTGCCATAAGTGCCGTGGTCAGATTCGGACCGGATCTTTGCATGAAGGATTTCGAAATCGTGTCCTCCGTCATAGAGCTGAAAGAACGACTAACCTACGAGCAGGCGGACGAGAGGATTTCAGCGTCGGAATCAACCGAGCGCCGTCTTCATTCAATCGCTCAAGCTTGGAGGTCCGGCAGAATCGCATCAGGGGCCGTTATCTTCCGGGACCCCGAGCTGACGGTGCGGGTCGTGGAGGAAGGGCGGATTGAAGCGGCCTTAAGAGACAGGGAAACCCCATCCCAGATCCTGGTTTCGGAAATGATGATTCTGGCCAACAACCTTTTTGCGCGCTTTCTAAAGGCGAACGGTATTCCGGGCATTTTCCGATCTCAGCCTGCCCCCAGCGAAAGGGTCGAGCTGGCCGATGGATACGACCCGGTTCAATCTTACCGTGCCAAGCGCGCCATGGCACGAGGGGATATAGGAGTGGACCCCGCCCCACATTTCACTCTAGGTTTGGACTGCTATGCAACGGCCACATCTCCTCTGAGGCGGTACCCGGACCTGCTGGTTCAGCGACAAATCAAGTCGTTCCTGGAAACGGGGCGCCCTCTGCTGGACCGTTCGGAAATCGAAAAGGTCCTCGTCGAAATATCATACCCGCTTGAGCGTGCGGTGATGCTGGAACGAGACAGACACAGATACTTCCTGCACAAATACCTTTCGCAAAGAAAAGGACAGGAACTGGAGGCCATAGTCTTGTATCGGTTCCCCAAATTCCACTTGGTTCAGTTAACGGATTTTTGCCTGAACGGCGCGCTGAACCCCAACGGAGCCACGGCACTCAATCCTTACGACAGGATCATGGTCCGACTACAACGGGTGGAGCCGAGGGAAGACAGGTTGAATTTGGCGTTCGTCAGGTTATTATAGAATGATGGATGTAGAGAGAATAGCAATTACCATAACGCCTACTCCCGCCACGGTGGACTTGGCCCGGAAGGACCTCGAGCGGTTGGCCAGGATTACCAAGTTGCCTCTCGACAAGGTCATCGGCAGGATCTCCAAGGGAAAGTCGATTACCATCGTCACCCCTAATCATCCCCGTGTTGCCGATCTCCAGACCATGCTCAGAGGCATGGGTTTTTCAGTATCCGCCGCAAACCCGGATCAGGCGGCTCCTGTAGAAGAACCCCACGCGGCCCTCCCCCAAGCGGGATCCATGCCTCCCCCCGAAGATGTCGAATGGTCCGTCGGGGATGTAATAGAACACCTCTATGAAGTAAAAGACATCAAACAGGGCGGCATGGGCGCGGTCTACATAGTCCGTCATCTTCGCTGGGACAGCATGATAGCGGTGAAATCACTGCTCCGGCGATTTCAGGAAACCGGGGAAGATCGCGCCCTGTTTACCAAAGAAGCCGAGACCTGGATCGACATCGGATTTCACCCTAACATTGCGGCCTGTTATTACGTCAGAAACATTCGGGATAATCCCAGGATTTTCATCGAGTACGTGGACGGCGGGGCCCTCACCGAGTTTCTAAACCGCCGCACCAACGTTGGATGGGACTTCACCATTGACCTCATGGTTCAGGCCTGTGACGGACTGGGGCATGCACACACGAAGGGCCTTGTACACAGGGATGTA
>JAZDOF010000566.1:0-7851 GCA_043799015.1 Pseudomonadota bacterium
CGGTAAACTCTCCCGCGCACAAACCAAACGGCCTAAGCTCCGAGGTCCCTTTCGTGATCCCCTTAACCTCGGCCACCGGTTGCCCCGAACGCAGAATGACCACGGTCTCGCCTGCCTCCACTCGCTGAAGATAGGCGCCGAGATCTCGTTGCACCTCTTCCAGACTCACCTGTATCATGGTTTTCTTCCTCCGGTCGGGGCTCCCCGGCTTTCTACACGGCGGACTCTTCAAACGTCCGATCGCGCCGGCAAGGGTCGGCTCATGAGCCGGTCCGTCTACTTCATTCTTCCCGTATTAATCGGAGTTTTTCAAGCGCCTGGTCGAGCTGCGACGGACATCGGCGTCGGCCGGAGTCGGCAAAGGTGTCAATTTCATGCGGGTTCTGTTATTCTGGGCTCCTGACCGGGCATGGAGAAGGAGGGCAGATCGTCTGCGGGAGGGTAGTTGACGTGGCAGGGTTGAGGGCGATGGACAATCCTTTGGAGTTCATTCGGCGGTGTGTGACACAAGGTAGGATCATGTGGACCTATCATGTGAACATGCGCCTGAAGACCAGGTACATTCCACGCCGAACAATACTGGATTCTCACGAGCACTACGAAGTCATAGAGGCTTATCCCGAGGACAAGTATTTGCCGAGCTATCTTGTTTATTCCGAGTATCGCGGCGAAGTTTTCCATGTCCTCTTTGCTTTGGATGCGGCAGGAGACAATGTTAGAATTATTACCGCCTACCGTCCCAACCCTGAAGAATGGGAAAAGGACTTGAAGAAGAGGAGAGGCCAATGATAAAGTGTCACGTATGCGGATCGAAACTGGAGCCGGTGGTTACCGACCTGCCCTTCAAAGTCGGTGCTGCGGCCATAGTGATCCTCAAGGGACTACCGGTGTTTCAATGTGAAAACTGCGCCGAATATCTCCTCGATGATTCCGTGATGGCCCGAGTGGACGAAATGATCCACAAAGTGGATACCGCTGCGGAATTGGAGATCATCCGCTATGCCGCCTAAGAGGAGTTGAAGAGGCCGAACGACCTCTGGACGAGCTTGAACAGGGTTTGGTCGAGGAGATCCCGGCAGACGAGGTGTTTCGGCGAGCCCGTGCAGCCATCTCCAAATGCTGATTTCGTTTCACCCGGAGGCCGGCGCGGAGATTATCAAAGCAGCGCAGCTAATTACTCGGCTTCGACGAAGATCGGCCGGAGGGCCGCGCCTCGCCGACCAGTATGAATCCACCCCAAAAGAACGGATGATCGTAGCCTTGCCGTCTCACCTCCCGTCGGGCCGATCTGAGGGCTTCCAGTTTGTCCCAGCCTTCCCTGACATGCTTGATGAGGCTATCCACCAGACCGACCGAAGCGCCTTGTTCCACCGACCATAGGCTCATCAGAACGCATTTCGCGCCTGCATACTGAAACGCCCGTCCCATTGCCATGGTGCCCTCACCGGAAACGGTCCTTCCCAGCCCGGTCCGGCAAGCGGTAAGCGCGACCAGGTCGGCATTCATGGTCCGGCCGGCGACCTCGCTCATCCTGAGGAACCCATCCGTTCCGGGGGGCACCAGAGTAAGAATAAGTACCGGCTCCTTTATATCGGGGATGTCTTTGCCGTAGTATCCGTGAGTGGCAAACACCACGGTATGGTAGTCGATCAGAACGGGGCCGAGCCGGTTCAGAAAACGCTCTTTTGTTGCCTGTAGGCCTACGTAACACTCCGCCGCCTCGCCGTATACGGCCGACAACCCGCTCGCAAGCTTGGCCGTGAGCGGGAGCCTTGGGATGCCTGTGCCCGCTGCGATCTCCGTTTCCGTCTCGCTCGTCGATTCAGCGGACGTGGCGGTGTCGGCCTTCTCAGTCGCACTCCGGCAGCGTGCGTCCTCCATTTGAAACACCGGGTCCGCGAATATCAATAGCTTGGTACCTGCGCTGTTTTCCCCGGCATAGGTTCGTCCGAGAGTGAGAGCCGTAACGGACTGATAGTAGGATATTGGGTTGCGATCGCCGAAGAACTCCGAGCCAACAACATAAGGCACATCCTTGTCGGTCCGTACACTGCCGTTCGCGTTCAAGGGCAGTATTTCAAAAGGCAGTACGCAGAGAGAATCGTCCGGGACTATGATAATGGGGCAGTCCTTGGGCAGGTAGGAAATGAAGTCGGAAAGCAGGAGATCGGACAACCTTTTCCCTGTGGCAAAGTCGAAACTCTTCAGCTTATCGTCCATGTCGTCGACTTCGGTTATTTCCAACGGACGACGAAATCTTCCGACCAGATCGTCGACTTCTTTTCTCCGGATCGGTTTGAACAGATGCTTGACGATCTTCTTCCCCTCGGTGAGATAGATGATGATCCCACTGTCGGTCACATGGTATTCCAGGATCCGCTCGTCGGGCTTCAAGGAGGTCTGTTCCATATCCATGGGCTGCGGATACCGTGTGGCCGCGAAGAGTGGGTGCCTGCTCCTGAGCATACGAATGTGTTCGGCGAAAAGCTCCTTAACCTCCTTGACTTGGGGTTCGACGGCTTCGATCACTGCCTTGTCCTGCTTTTCATAGGCATTTTGGAGGGTTTTCGTCAGTGACGACAATTGATCGGCCAACGTGGAATCCGCTTCCCGAACTTCACTCGGGATTTCAGTACCCGCGTTATCACCCCTTTTGGATATCAATTCCGAAAAAATCCTGGCGCGGGTATACTCGGTCTGCTTGAATGCCTCCAGAGGTTTATCCATCTTGAGCAGTACCCGAGCAAGACCTTCGTAGGGCGCGGTTCTGCGGAACCCCTCCATGGTTACGTCGAAAAAGGTCTCACGCTCGTCGGGATCAAGTCCCGACCTAAGATCCTCGGTGTGTTCAACCGCCCTTCGGTAGTATTCAGCGGCCCCGGGCAGAACGTTCATACCCTCGCACGCCGCACCGAGACCGGTGTAAGCCGTGAATAGATTATCCGCCTCTCGGTTCGCTTCCGCCGATTTCCGGAGGGCCTCGTACCAATTCTTTGCCGAGGGGTAATCGGCTTTGACCAGGAATAGTCTCCCTTGGAGTGCAGGGAATCCCGCTTCCCGGATGAACGGCTCGGCCTTTTCAATTGACCCTAAGTCTAAATAAAGATTTCCGATATGGGACGCGACCGACCTTGTGGGAACACCGGCCTTTCTGAAGATTTCACGTGCTTCTTCAAAGTGAATCAGGGCTTGGTCGTATTGACCACGGGTTTGATACACGAGACCGAGGTTGTTCAGTATGTTTCCTTCTCCATGGGCATTGCCGAGTTTCCGGGATAACTCCAATGCCTGTTGAAAAAGGTCGACAGCCTTATCGTATTGACCCCGTGAACCGCACAACCTGCCCATGTTCGTAAGAATTCGCATATCCTGCAAAACGAGTCCCGTGGATTTAGCGATCATCAGGGCTTGTTGGAAAAGAGCCGCAGCATCCGAATAACGCCCCCATTTGGCATAAACCTCCGCTTGACTGAACAAGGCGAACGCTTCCCTCCTCTTATCACCGTAACGTCGCGCCCCTTCCAGTGTTTTCCGAAAACAATCGGCGGCTTCTTTGTACTTTCCCCAGGCCGCATAGAGACTTCCGAGCTCAGCAAGGGCCTCCAGCCGTAACCTCGGTTTATTGGTCGTCTCCCCAATCGCCAGAGCGCTTTGGAAGTGAGCGGCAGCCTTGGGGTACCGACCGGTTCTCGTGAAGGCGACTCCCATGTCCGATCTAATGTGGCCCTCGATTTCCCGGTTCCCTATCTGCGAAGCAAGGAGTAAACCTTCTTCCAGGGTTTTAAGGGCATCTTCGTACTTGCCTTGGTAGTTGTGAAGTTGCCCTCGGTTCAATAGAGTCCAGGCCTTCAGGCTTTTGTCCCCGACCTTATCCGCTATACGCACCGCCTGGGAATAGGATTCCGCGGCTTTGTCGTATTGCCCCCACGCCCTGTAGACGTTGCCCGTATTCTTCAATGCCGCGGCTGATGCCGTCAAGTTACCCGCTCTTTGGGCGGCACGCATAGCCTTATTGTTGTATTTCAAGGCCTTGTCGTAATCGCTGCGCCATAGGGAAACAAGCCCCAGTATGAGGTAGGCCCTTGCGATGCCGGCGGGCAGATTCTTCTCTTGGGCGATCTGCAGCGCCTCCATAGCCAAAGAAGCCGATTGGTCCATTTCGTGCTTAGTGCTTCCCTCCCGTGCCGATTCCTCGGCTTCATCGAGCATGCTTTTTACGCGGCCGGCCCGTTTCTCCCCCGAGACGGCGGAGTCCTTTTCAAGACGGTCCTGTTCCGTGTTGTCCGACTTTCCGGCATCACGTCGTCCCGGACCCTTGTTGCGCGACCATGCCGAAACGAGGTCGTTCGGCATCATCAACAAAGCAAGGAGCAGAAGCGCGATGTATCTCATGTATTACCCCCCCGGTCGTAGACTTCTCGGGGATATGGCAGCCGCCCGCGGAGGCTCTCCGTTGTTATCCACCACCGCAGCCGGGAGCTATTCCTTGCCGGGTTCAGGAACACCGCCCTTCAATCCGGGTGCTCCCGTAACGCCTATGGGCTTGGTGCTCGTTACATCCGGAGGCAGACTCATTAATTCCAGACGTCTCCTCTTCTTGTCCTTGAAGTGCAAGGGGAGCACCACACGATTGAACGTCGGGACGCGGGAAAGGGACTCCAAGGTCTTACGAAGCGCCTGAATTTCTCGGTCTGCCGTAAAAGGAATTTTCTTATAGACTTCCCCCGGAGAAATTTGCAGGTCACCAATCGTTATCGGGTCTGTAGTCAAGTAGAAGACTATCTTACCTCCTTCGGCGAGGTCGGTCCGCTTGAACCTTAATTGGGAGTCGGGACCGAACAGGGTGTACTCCTGGTTGGGCTGGATTAGGCAAAGCGGCATCTGTGCGTTCGGAAGCAGGACGACGGCATCTCCGTCGGGGGCTAGATAAATCGCGTTCAAGTACCCTTTAGCGGATGACTTGACGCGGACCACCGCGCGAATCCCCTCTTCCGTCGTCTCGGTATCGGCCTTTTCCAGCCGAGCATTTAGCTCCGCGGCCCCCGCTCCGGGTTGCCCGACCAATAAGGGATGATCGGAAGTCGGGCTTGAGTCGCCGTCGGCCGCTATCCCCAGAACCGCGATCAGGACGACCATGGCGCAGACTTGGCGTACATGCGAAATGGTACGTTTTGAACTAAACATTGACATGTTACCTCCGATCGAGCCGTTGCCCGTTCATGACGGCCGATTGTTTGTCGGTTCACCGCCTATTGCATCCTCTACGCCGGCGGCACTAACGGTGTATATCTTCACCTCCCTGTCGATGCCTTTCAACTTGACGCTTTCCGGTCCGATACATCGAGAGGGGTCCTTCAACAGAGCCTTGGTCCTTGATGTCGTCAAAATCCCACCCGGAGGAGCCAAGACCTGCAATCTGGCGGCGATGTTTACCGCGGACCCCACAACGGTATACTCAAGCCGCCGATCCGAACCCAAATCACCCACAAAGACCACCCCCGTATTTATTCCGATTCTTATCCTCAAGCCTTGTTCAAATTCCCTGATCCCCGAGTTTTCCCACTTTGCACTTAACCGATTCATTTCCTGTTGCATTTCCAACGCCGCCTTCACAGCGGCATCCGCGTGATCCGCTATGGGGATGAGATCCCCGAAGACCGCCAAGAATCCATCGCCGAGAAACTGGTGTATCCGTCCCCGGTTTTCGACGATGACTCGGCTCATCACTTCAAAGAATTCTCTCAAGAAGCGACTGATGTATTCCGTCTCCACGGTCTCTGAGATGGTGGAAAAGCCTTGCATATCAACGAAGACTATGGTCGATTCCAGTCTTCTGTCGGAAAGGTCGGGTCCCGCTCCTCCGCCGATTGACTTCTCAAGTAATTCCGGCGGCAAGTAACGCTCAAGGGCCCGTCGGGCTTGGGCGGCTTGCCGCTCCGCTGAAATTCCCTTAATCACTATGAATCCGCACGCGGCCGGCAGGAAGATGAGCAGGCCCATGGACAAGGGGGCATCATATCCCCATGCCACGAAAAGGAATACTTCAGCGAACAAACAAGAAAGGCACACCGAAATTGCCGCGAACGATAACCACCTTAGTCCCGACTTGGCTGTCGCCCAGGGAAAAGCTACGGCTAAGCCCGCCGCAAGAATAGCGATCCAAGGGAAAACGGGCACTCGGGTTATGAAACTGCCGGTCAAAACGGTATTAATCGCGTGAGAGTGGATTCTGTTCAGCGGAACGTTTGTAGAAAGAGGAGTGGTACATACGTCCGCGTTTCCCGTCGCGGTTACCGCGATAATTACGAGCTTGTCCTTATAGCGTGCCGGCCGGGAGGGATCCGGAGCTTCGCTAAGAACGTCCTTGGCCGAGTAATGCTTGAAGCTGGTCCATGCTTCTCCCCAGTTCACAAGCATCATGCCGCGGGAATCGACCGGGATTCTCAGCGTGTCGGTGCCGCGTGCGATTCGGATTTCTTTGCCCCCGAAGAGAGTTACGGAGTCCGGCCTCAGATTCCAATAGGCCGACAATGCCGCAAGGCTTAGACTGGGGATGCAACGATTCTCCAATCTCACAAGGAGGGCTACTTGTCGGTAAACGCCGTCCGGGTCGGGTGTGGCCGCTATGTGCCCCACGGCTCTTGAAGACTTTATTAGGGGCAATAACGGTAGGATCGTTGATTCCAAGCTCACCGCCCTGAGCGGACCGAAGCCTGCCGGCACCGTGAGGGGCCAGGAAACGTCGTAAAGGGCGTCTGCCCGCGCTCGATCTTCGTCAACCCGCAGTTTCGGCACATTCGAATCGGTAAGCTCCGTAATGCCGGTGGCGGAAATGACGGTTCCCGCTTTCTTGACCGCTTCAAAAAAGGCGGTGTTGCCTGTTTGGTCCTTGCCTGGGGACGCGTAATAAATGTCGAAAATCAACACCTTGGCCCCAAATTCAGTCAGCTTGTCCACGATCTTGCCGCTGAGGCGCCTATCCCACGGCCACTGTCCGTATTCCTTTACCGCCTGGTCGTCGATATCCAAGTGAACGATTTCCGGGGAATAGCTTCGGACATGGCCGATGGACAGCTTCCAATCATAGACCCGGGAACTCAAGTTAGCGGTTGTGTAGGGAAAGACGGAGATCAGCAGGATAGCCAACGAGCACCAAGCGGCTGAAAATATGACAGCCGGCGTTACTATTCCGGGTTGTCCGGCCAAGAAGCCCACGCGTCCGGTTTTCACGGCCACCTCTCCCCTTTCCTTCCATCCCTCGTCCGTTCCATTAGAGAGTCCCTCGGAGACTCCCGCCGGCCTACCCGTGTCTCAAGAACCATTATACCGCTCTTCACGACACGGTAAAGAGCCGAGATGGATGCCACCGGAAACTCGGTCGGCTTGAACGCGGGAGTAATGCTTATGTGCAGCGTAATCATTCACTCTTGTGGGGCAGGCTTGCCGGCCTGCCGAGATCGCACTAAGAAAATTCGCAGGCTGGAAAGCCTGCGCCACGTTGAGATTGGAATTTCCCCCTCGTAAGTGGATGGTTACACGTGCAGCAACAAAACCCGTTGACATTTAGGATCTACCCGGCCAATCTCATGGTCCGTCGCGACAGTCCGCCGAAGACTACGGTGTTCGGCGTCATTCAAGAGAGGGGAAACGGAGGGGAAGTCATTCATGGACAAAGAAACCGTCGGCCTTTCGATCATGAGAGGGTCGGCAAAGGCCGGCAAGAGCTATACGTTCAACGATGACCACGACGAGACGCTCCCCGCTCAAATGTGGTTCCAGGACTCCGTGGAAGGGGAAGTCCTTTTCATAGTGTTCTATTCTCAGGCCTGCCGGTGGTCGAGGTGTCTGGGC
>JAZDOF010000608.1:0-2160 GCA_043799015.1 Pseudomonadota bacterium
GCATCCAGGTGGCCGCCCAAACCCACATATAGCCCGAGAATCCCAAGCTGAAGGCTGCGACAAGACCGGCCCACGCGGGAGCGGACAGAGCCGCGCCAAGGGCCCGGCCTCCCAAGGCGAAGAGGGCCAAGTGGATGGACACGATTACGTTCACCATCAGCTCGGGGTCGTGATAAAGGAGCATGGCGGGAATTAGGCCGAACGGGTTCAGGACGCCGGGCTGTAGAACCGACGCCATCGGGGCGCCTCCACCACCTCCCAGATACTCGGTGCGTAGAGGAAGGGCCCCGGAAAGGACTTGCCGAGCTGCATCCGCCAGCAGCGGGGAGGTAACCACGACGTTGTCGTCCAGATAGAACGATCGGAAGTCAAAAGCGAAAAAAAGGCAGAAGGCAAAAACTCCTGCGAATACCGCTGAATCCGTGGCGAATTCCTTGAAGCGCCCTAGTGTTTCGCCGGTGAGATGAAGCCGCGATATTCTCCGGAGAGGGACCAATGGTTCAACCCGTAACCTTCATTCTTCGTTTTCCCTTCCGGCCGGGGTTATCCTGTCGATTACATAGATGGGGCGCCCTTTCACCTCGTCATAGATCCGGGCTACGTATTCACCTATCACCCCGAGCCCGAACAAGTTGACCCCGCCGAAAAAGGCGACGGCGATGATCTGGGATGCCCACGCCTTCATGGCGAGTCCGGTGAATATCTTGTGGTAAAGAGCGAATGATGCCAGTCCTAATGATATGGCGACGGCAATCACCCCGGCGAGGCGGAGGAAGATCAGCGGCACGTAGGAGAATGAAAACACGGCATTCATGGCGAGCCTCCAAAGACCTCTCATGCCCACGCGCGGACGACCGTCGTAGCGTTTCCGTCTGGGAACAAAGACCCCGATTTGCCGAAAGCCCACCCATGCCCTCAGTCCGGGGAGATAGCGGTTCCGTTCGGGCATGGACACGAGTTTCTCCACCACCCGTCCGTCCATCAGGGCGAAGTTGCCGGAATCCAACGGCAACTCGATTTCGGCCATGCGATTGAGAATTCGGTAATAAAACCAGAAGAGCAGCCGGATGGATCCCGATTCCTTGCGGGAGCTTCGCACGGCATATACGACGTCGTATCCCTCCCTCCATTTCTCCAGGAAAGCCCCGAAGGCGGCCGGATCGTCCTGCATGTCGGCATCCATGACGATGGACGCGTCGCTCCGTGCCCGGTCCATGCCTGCGCACACGGCTGCAGAATGCCCGAAGTTGCGGGCAAGGTGAATAACGGTGACGTCTTCCGTGCATCGGGCCGCGATCCGGTCCAGTTCGCGATCGGAACCATCCTTGCTGCCATCGTTCACCATGATGATTTCATACCGGTCGATGTCCGTCATGTTCTTCAAGGACCCACGCAACTCTTCCAGCAGCGGTTCAAGAACCCGTACCTCGTTGTAAACCGGGATAATGATGGAAATCGTGGCTTTGCGGCCGATTCGATGCATGGTGTTGCTCATACGCAGGCTCGATTATTGCGATTCAGGATTGCCTTTACGATGTGCCGGTATGGCCGCGATTTCGGAATTACCGGTCGGGGACCGAGCCGAGTGGGATCCGACAAATCAAGGCGCGGATTTCGTAACGTCGTCTTTCTTGGTCAGAACGGCCACCAGTGAAAGCCCGATGGGTAACGGGACCCTTTGTATTATGGCAGCCTCCAGCCACCCGCAAAACTTCAGAAAATCGTTGACCCAAGCGGGTACGTCAGGGAATTCGGCGGCCTGAAGCTCGATCGAAAACATCCGCGAAGCTCCCCGGAGGACAAGTGCCGGGAAAAATGCGGCGAGATTCCAGTACGACGTCATTGTCGTGCGAAAACCGGCAAGTAACGCCTTGTCCGTCAAGGAGCTCCACGAGTATCGGCGATGATGATTGAGCGCGCGGTCCCAAGCCGAGAATAGGAAGGGATGGGCGGGTACCGTCAAGATGCAGACCCCACCCGGTTTCAGCGCCCTGAGAGCTTCCCGAAGGCACCCGACGTCGTCCGCCACATGTTCAAGGACGTCAAGCATGACCACTAGGTCGAAGGAACCGTCTCCCAGGGGCCACGGAGCTCCCGCGTTGAAGCATACCGTCGTATCGACCCCGCGAGCCCTTGCCAAGGCCAGCGGCGCGGGGTCGA
>JAZDOF010000620.1:0-7532 GCA_043799015.1 Pseudomonadota bacterium
GCCAAGCTCGCCATAGCATTGACGTGCGGAGTTTTCTTCATTGCCGGATGCACCCTGTTCCTCAGGGACTTCCGAGTTTTCGCCATCTTTACCATGATCGTTTTCATCCACGTCCAACTGAATTTCTTCTTGCTACACAAACCGCCGCCTGCCGACCAGTTTGACTGGGACCCTTTTCTCTCGGGGATCGAACTCGGCAGCGTGGACATAGTGCTCTCAATACTTTACGCTTTGTGGTTTGCCGAGGTTTCTTTTTCACGCCGCGGTGCCAGGCCGACTCTGGGCGGTCCCCTCGGGCCGATGATCCTCCTCTATGCTCTTCACAGCCTGCTGGTGGGCTTTTTCCTGGCCCCTCGTTTTGACTATGCGTATTTCGAGGTCATCGTGCTGATGAAGGGGTTTCTCCTCTACCTGTACCTCGTAAACAAGACGGATACATTCAGAGAGCTCCGAGTATTAGTGTACGGCTTGTATGCCGGGGCCGTGGCCCACTCCCTGTTCATGATAGGACAGTTTGTAACCAGGCAGAATTACACTCTTAAAGGTGTGTACTATCCGGTGAAGGGACTCGAAGGTTTCAGGTCCGGGGGGTTCTTCGGCGGCAACGAGGCCACATCTCAGATGCTCGCATATACGGTTCCCTTGGCTATGGGGTATCATTTCTTCGCCGCCCCGCGCGAGCACCGTTGGCTCAGCATGCTGGGGATTCTAACGATTATTCTAGGGGTTATGACCACCCAATATAGATCTGCCGGCCTTTCAGTATTCATAGGGGTCGTGACTTTCATGGTGGTAGCCGGCATCAGGGGACATCTGACCAAACAACAGGTCTTGAGGTTGGCCGCTCTGGGATCGGGATTCGTAATTCTCATATCGCCCCTTGTCATGTGGCGGTTCGAGGTCGGTACGGGGACCGAGCTAAGGGGACCTTTGATGGAGACCGCGGAGCAGATGATATGGGACAACTGGGTAAACGGGGTCGGGCCGGCCAATTACATGTTCCGAATGGAAGAGTACGTCCCGGTCCACCTGCGCCAAACATGGAGGTATACGGTCCACAACGAATACATGCTCCAATTGGCGGAACGAGGTTTTTTCGGCGCCGGGGGATACTATCTCATTCTGCTTGTGGCGGCCTTCAAGTTTTGGAGGGCGAGCCGATCCCTCGACCCCTGGGTGGCAATGGTGAGTATCGGGTTCTTTTCGTCGATAATTGGTTCCCTATTCCATCGTTTTACCACCATCTATCATTTCCCCGAATTCTGGATCTTCTCGTCCGTGGTTTTTGCCCTGGCAACACTGACCGACAACTACGTCCGTCGGCAGGCCCAAACCTCCGACGTCCCGTTGAATCCCGGGTAGTTCCGACACGCACTTTCCCATGACGCCAATTAACCTACATACCGCGGAGCGTAGTCTCATCCTCGCCGGATGCCGTCCGTACTCACTCGGGTGGTTATGGAGTGCGGCCGGAATAAGCGCGATGATCTCGTGCTTCTTGTTTGTCACGGCCGATCCTGCATTCGGGGAAACGTACCACGTGGACGTGTCGAGCGGCGATGACGCGCACGAGGGGAGCAAGGCCCTTCCTTTCAAAACCATACGTAGAGCATCGGAGTCGGCCGGGCCGGGGGATCGGGTCATTATTCATCCCGGGACCTATCACGAACAAATAGTTGGGGGACGTTCCGGTCGTGAACGAGCACCGATCACCTATGAAGGCGCGGGTCCGGAGAAAACCATACTGTGCGGCGCGGTACGCGTTAAGGACTGGCGACGTGCCGGCGAGGTTTGGATCAAGGCCGGGCTCAAACCGATCACGCGGGAAAACTCCTTCGTGATGATCGACGAGAAGCGGATGCTTAAGGAGCATCAGAGCCCGGAGGGACTCACCGACGGGTCGTATCACCTCGATGGGAACGGTACCTACCGGATCAGGCTTTGGGCTGGAGCTGATCCCAACCGTGATCACGCAGTGGATGTCTACGAACTCGATACGGCGTTCAATGCAGGGGATCGATGGGGTGGATCCGCCAAGAAATGGATTGTTTTAAGATCTCTTGCCATCGAAAAGTACGGCGGCCACGGGATCTCCACCGACAAAAGGCGACCCGGGGACAACTCCCATTGGGAACTTGATCGGGTGACCGTGCGGTACAACAACGCGGAAGGGGTTTTTCATTGTCTTGACGACTGGTTCGTCCATGACTGCCGGTTCCTTCGCAACAGAGGACACGGTTGTCAAATCAACGGGGCACGAACCCTTTTCGTCGACAACTATTCCGCGGAAAATGAATGGTTCGGCCCGTACCAGGACGGCGGTTGCGGGCTTCTCGTAGGCCCCGATGCATCCGCGCACGACTGCTTGGTGAAGAATTGCGTATTCGAGAACAACGGGGCGATAAACGGATACGGGGCCGGGATTTACCTCGAGGGAAGGTCCCACGGCAATCGAATCGAGAATAACACCATAAGGTTTAACACTCACTCGGGGATCGGCTTCTTCGGTTCGTCGGGAAACATAGTCTGCAACAACGTCTTGATAGGCAACAGGGGAAGACCGGGCGAAGAGGTCGGCGCGGCTTTCTTCGTGGGACACAGCCTTGAAGGCGCCCCAACTAGGTCTCAAAGCAATCTCGTGGCCCACAATACGGTTTGGGGCTATGGCTCCCCGCTGGAGGTAATCGCGGAATTGCTCATAAACGGCGAACGTCATAATCGGTTTATAAACAATCTGTTTATAGGTTGCACAAATTTCACCGCCCTTCCGGGGAATTCTCCCGTTACGCTGGAGCGAAACGGCTGGTTCCAGGCCCTTGTTCCGGGCGAACCCGTTTCGTCCCAATCGAAATCCATGATCAGGGAAATCATGAAGCGCGTCCTTAACGCGGACCCGTCATCGATCGATTCCGACCCCGTCATCGGGATGGACCCCGGTCTCAAGGACACTTCCAAAGGCGACTTCCGTCCCAAGCACGATTCTCCCGTAGTCGGGAGGGGAATACCGCTTGAGGTTATTCCGACGGACCGAGACGGACTGCCGCGACCGCCTGGGCGCGACCCGACCCTTGGAGCCCATGAGTTAGGCGGAGATAGGTAGATGGGCGCCGGCGCACCCCACAAACCCTCAAGCCGACGGCGGACTCGTGTACCATCGTATCAGCCTTTACGACCCATTACCCGAATGCAATGAATGGTAGCCCTTGCCCCGTGCGTGCCTTTCGTGGTAATACTTAACGTCCTCACGGTTAAGAGAACTCATCAGCGCAGGGAATATGCTAGAATTACTCGGTAAGTTTCAGTTAAAGACCCGCATCGTTTTCGGACGCGGAGCTGTCGAAGGAATCGGCGAGTTAGCCCGCGATATTTCCGCAAAGACTTATCTCATCGTCGCCGATGCAGCCCTCGATCAAGGTGGTCAGTTGGCGCTTGCCCGGGAGAGTCTACGGCGCGCGGGCCTGGCGGGTGAGGTGTACACGGAAGTGGAGCCCGAGCCCTACCTTGACAACGCCGATGGAGCTGCTGCGGTGGGACGCGAAGCTCGGGCCGATCTGGTCATCGGAATGGGCGGAGGGTCCGCAATGGATACGGCCAAAGCCGCGGCCGCCCTCATGGCCAACACGGGTAAAGCTCAGGACTACGTAGGGTTGAATCTGGTGCCCAAGGCCGGTGTTCCCACCATCATGGTGCCCACCACGGCGGGGACCGGTTCGGAGGTAACGTTCACCGCGGTCGTCACGAACAGGGAAACCAAGGCTAAAGGCGGTATCAACAGCGTACACCTGTTTCCCGATTGGGCGGTCCTGGACCCTGACCTAACCACCACAGTACCTCCGGACGTTACGGCTGCCACGGGGATGGATGCTCTCACTCACGCAATCGAGTCCGTGTCGGGCAAAGCCTCGTCAGTATTCACGGAAGCATTCGCTCTAACCGCCGTGAAGCTTATCAGCGCCAACTTGAGGCGCACCGTCTATCACGGCAACGACGTGCAAGCCCGAGAAAAGATGCTCTACGGCAGCCTCCTGGCCGGCATTGCCCTTGCCGATGCGGGGGTGGGGGCGGCCCATGCGCTGGCGTACCCTCTCGGGGGCATGTACAGAATACCTCATGGTCTGGCTAATGCAATCCTCATACCATATGTAATGGAATTCAACTTACCTGCGGCGGAGACGGCGTACGCACTTACGGCCGGGGCCATGGGCGCCTCGACTCAGAGTATGACGCCGCGAGACGCCGGTGCCATGGCCGTGGAAGCCGTGAGGGACCTCTGCGACGACATAGGGATCCCTGCCTCCTTGAGCGATCTCGATGTACCGGTTTCAGACATTCCCCTGCTTGTGGAAGGGGCACTAAAGGTTACCAGACCGGTTGAAAACAATCCTCGGACGCTTACTTCACAGGACGCGGAGTGGATTTACGAGCGGGCATTCATGTAAGCCGCGTGGCAAGGCGCGACCTGACGGCGCCTCATGGAACGAACGGCTCCGGGACGGTCGGGTCTTGAAAGGCGATTCATTACGGAGTATGTTTTCGAATGTCGTTAGTGCGGGTGATGCTGCCCGTGTGATTGCTTCTTGGCTGCGTAGGAGAAGTCATGCCGGGATATGAGTGGCTGGGGGAAACGGAAAAGGAACAGGTGAACGAAGTGCTGGAAACAGGGATTCTGTTCCGGTACGAGTTCGACGCGGATCGCAAGCAAATATACAAGGTCCGGGAATTTGAGGAAAAATTTGCTCAATACACCGGAGCGGTGTACGCGCATGCGGTAAGTTCGGGCACCGCAGCATTGAAAGTCGCGCTTGCCGCGCTTGGGGTTGGACCTGGGGACGAGGTTATTACTCAAGGGTTCACCTTTATCGCGACTTACGAGGCGATAATCGAGGCGGGAGCGGTACCGATACCCGCGGAAATAAATGAAACTCTCAACCTGGATCCCGTTGATTTCGAGAAGAAGATCACTCCTCGAACAAAAGCCGTGATCCCTGTTCATATGCTTGGTTCCCCGGCCGAGATCCAGGAGATCATCGGAATCGCCTCAAAGCACGGCATCAAGGTCATTGAGGATACCGCACAAGCGTTGGGTGCCGGTGTCGGTGGAAAGAAACTCGGCACTTGGGGCGATATGGGCACGTTCTCCTTCGACTTCTATAAGACCGTTACCACGGGAGAAGGGGGGATGGTCATCAGCAACGATCGGCAACTATACGCGCGGGCGTCGGAATACGCCGATCACGGTCACGACCACAACCCCGAAGTGGGGCGTGCAATGGAAGGTCGCAGTTTCCTTGGGTTCAACTACCGGATGAACGAGCTGCAAGGGGCCATCGGCATAGCCCAGTTGACCAAGCTTGACGATATGATTCACCGTCAGAAGCAGAATCAGGGAATGCTTAGAGAGGCCCTGGAGAGCATTGACGGCATTACCGTCCGCAAGGTCCCCGAGAACGGGAAAGACAGCTATACGCACCTATGTTTCCTACTCGAAAACAAGGACAAAGCCGTCGCATTTCATAAGAAGCTTGTTGAAAGGAATGTTTCGGCCATCTATTTCAGGCAAAATTACTGGCATTATCTTCCCAATTGGGAGCACCTAATCGGCAAGAAAACCGCATGGCCCGGTCCTCATCCCTTTGGCGGCCCGTTGTGCGGCCGTGAAGTGGAATACTCGCCGGATATGCTCCCGCAAAGCGACGCGATTCTGGATAGACTCCTCGTGATGCCCATTTCTTTGCAGATGGATGAGGACAGGATTCGCAACATCGTAGTGGAGCTTCAGGCCGTTGCCGAGGAGGTATGTTAATCGGCTCGGCTTCTTTGCCGCCTAATCATGGAATCGCGACCACATCCGCCGTTTAGGCATCTCCTCGATCAGATGCCGTCTAGGACCGAGCATCCCAATTTCCCGGAGACTTCGGTGACGGACATGCCCCGGGTTGCCGTGACGACGGGTCGAGGTGCGTTGCTCGTTCAACTTACGGCGCCGCAACGGACGTGCGGACGACCGCCGATACGGCATCGCGGTCCGGATAAGGGCCGTTGCTTCTTCACCTGGAACGACATCCGAATGACGTACGCCGTTCGCTGCCGGCTTCTTGACCGCCGGCCCAGGGACCATGTTCCGTACGATGGCGGGAGGTTATCGGCGGACGGGAGTTGTCTTGCGTTTTTCCTGCCGACTCGCTTCCTGAAGATCCTCGCGGCGAACCGGGGCACCTATGACCGGGGCCCTAGGCCTTGTTCATTGCACGCGGCATCAGGCTCCGTCCCTCTCCCGGTCCGGCGACGAAACGGCGGACCCGACTCTTGTCTGCCGGTATTATCGCCATGACCGACAATGCCATTCGAATAGTAGGCTTTATCCCCGCTCGGATTCAATCGGTTCGTTTCCCTCGCAAACCTTTGGGGACAATTTGTGGAAAGCCCATGATCATGTGGGTGGTGGATCGAGCTTCTCTCTCGCCCCTCCTTGACGAGGTATACGTTGCCACCGATTCTCTGGAAATACTGCGAAGCGTTAGGGATCACGGAGGAAAAGCCTTGTTGACCTCGGAGACGCATTCGTCGGGTACCGACAGAGTCGCGGAGGCTGCAAGGTCGGTGGGTCTGGCGGATCAGGACATAGCCGTTAACATCCAGGGAGACCAGCCTTTGTTCGATCCCGTCATGGTGGAGGAAGTCGTTCGGCCTCTCATGGATGACGCCCTTATACCAATGAGCACCCTCGTCTATCGCATCGTGAGAGAGGAGGAGGTCCACCATCCCAACGCGGTGAAAACCGTGATCGACACCGAAGGGTTCGCGTTATACTTTTCGCGGGCTACCATTCCATTTTTCCGGGAGGAACCGTCGGCCGGAGTCTATTACAAGCACCACGGCATCTACGCATATCGCAACGATTTCCTTCAGCGTTTCGCATCACTTCCGCCGAGCCCGCTCGAAACGGCGGAACGACTGGAACAGCTCAGGGCCCTTGAACATGGCTATAGAATTAAGACGGTGCTGACTGATAAGGATTCCATAGAGGTTGATACTCCCGAAGACCTGGATAGGGTGTGCAGGACCGTGTCCGAAGGCGCGTAAGCCTGTATTCGATGAAGAATCGGCCATCATAAGAAAGGCTGTACGAGGACCTGAGAAGGGATATGTGGACAAATGGGCACTTTTGTTGCATCATTCGTTGGAGCTGACAAGCGATCAGACGGGATCCGAAGCCCTGGAACCATCGGGTGAACGCAGGAGGAAACTGACCACAAGTGGCGAGAGAAGACAACATCAAGGTTGAAGGAACGGTCGTCAAGGTACATTCCGGTGGGATGTACCAGGTCGAAACCGATGACGGAAGAAGTATCCGTACGAAACTATCGGGTAGGATGTCCCGGTACAGAATCACAGTGCTTCTGGGTGACCGGGTGACTGTGGCCCTGTCCCCTTATGATCTCTCTCACGGACTCATAGTGTACCGAGGCAAATAGTCCGTTCGCGTCGGTTTGATGCTTCAACCCGATGTCATAGGGCAAGATCCGGGAAGC
>JAZDOF010000647.1:0-17656 GCA_043799015.1 Pseudomonadota bacterium
ATTATTGTCCTTTGATTTCTTTGTGCCTTTGTGGTTCGTGGTTCATTCTTCATCCGTCGTGGTGAACGATTACTAGGAAACAGAGCACCAAAATCGAAAACCATATGCCCTCGAAGCCCCGAAAGGCCCGCTCACATGGGGTTAAGCGGCAGGGGTCTCAATAATCATCCCTGCACAAGTGCAGGGATGACACCCTATCTAACCTCAAGATATTCAAAGACATCCCTTAGACTATCCAAGTTACGCTCTACGACTTCAGCCTGTGGCCCGAATATCCGGTTACACTTCTTGGCTACGGTTCGACACTCACGGAAGGTTGAAATGTCCACGTGGTTTGGGTTGTACTTGGCCTGGGTCCAGGCAAAGCGTTGCGTCGGAGTAAATTTGTCGGGGAATAGGGTCACGTACCTGTCGAACAATAATGCCACGGTTGTGGCCCCCATCAGGTCCGCTCTTGGGCCTTGAATCCTGATCATCTTGTTCCCTTCCCCATCGGGGATGGAATCAACGATATGGCTTCCTCCCATTTTGGACAGCACGAACCCGGTTACGTCATTATTCCATCCCCAGGCACAAAGCCCCGGAATGGACACATCAGGCTTCCGTTGGTTCCCGTCCTCAAGTAGCTGCCGTAGGACTCCCCATCTGGCCAGCTCCGACGACAAGGGTCGCTTGATCCCACATTGCTCGATATTGGCTCTGACGTTATGATAATCAGATAGGATTCGGTCTTGAAGGGCGGTGTCGGCATGCACGGACAACGGGACGATTAACAGAACAAAAAGAAAAACTATCACGCTTCCTCTCTTTCTCTTTTCTAAGAGGGCAGGCTTATAGCACGAACCGGCAATCCTTGCATCCCGATTCTTCACCCGGCCGGTAACCCTTCACTTACGGGCGGGAAATTCCAATCTCAACGTGGGGCAGGCTTTCCAGCCTGCGAGTTTTCTTAGTGCGATCTCGGCAGGCTGGAAAGCCTGCCCCACAAGAGTGAATGGTTACGCTCGCTCCGTCTATTTGCCTCCCACAGAAGGCGGGGCCAGGGTCAAACCGAGAAGGGATACCATTTTCTTCGGAATATCGGTGTTGTCGTAACTCCCCGAGAACTGCTCTTCTCCCGGCCCGGCGGCATAGGTGACGACCGGTTGAGCCGTATGGACGAACGAAGTCCATGCGATTCCGGCGCGCTCGTTCTGAATCATGCCCAGAGCGTAATGCAGCCATGAAAAGACGTATTTGTTAATAGCAGGCTTGTATCCCAGCAGTTCGGCTATACCTGCGGGTCCCGTCCGGGGCTGGTACTTGCGGAACAGTTCCCGCTCTTTGTCGGTCAGTTCATATCCGCCGGCCTTAAGGATCGCTTCAATATCTCCGGGCTGCTTTTCCATGCCGGCGTTGAGATACTCCAGGCTTGCGGTGATCGGCTTGAGTGCGCCCAAGTTAAGTGAATAATCCGTCCCCTTACCCAGCCCCAAACCTCCTGTTTCATGGTCCGCGGTGACTATCACGAGGACGTCGGGATGGGTCTTCCGGAACTCCAAGGCGGCTCCCACGGCTTCGTCAAAAGCCAGAACATCGTAGATCGAGGCCTTGATGTCGTGTGAGTGGCACGCGTGGTCGATGCGCCCGCCTTCTATCATGATAAAGAAGCCCTTGGGATTGGACGCCACGATTGACAGCGCCTTTTCAGTCATTTCTTTCAGGCTCGGTTCGGCATCCGGTTCGGGAACATTCCGCCTGTCCAACTCGAAATACAGGTTGGTGGGCGAGAACAATCCCAGGAGCTTCCGGCCGGAATCGGGATTGAACGCCCGAAGCTCACGGGACGTCATCAGGACGTCGTACCCCTTGGCCTTCATCGCTTCTACCGGGTTCTTGCCGTCCTTTCGGACGCTCCCTTTTTGGTTAACCGGGATAAATTGGCCGAGTCCTCCTCCGAGGGCCGCGTCCGGCTCAAAATCGACCAATTGTTCGGCAAGCAGGTTTTCGTCGTCACGGTAAGGAACGTGCCCATATACCGCCGCAGGCGTGGCATGGGTCAACCTGGTGGTGCTGACTATCCCAACGGACATCCCCGCCTTTTTTGCCGCGTGGCCTATGGTGTACGCCTTTCTCCCGTCAGGGAGGATATTGATCACTCCGTTGTTTATCTTGTACCCCGTATAGAGCGCGGTCGCTGCCGACGACGAATCGGTGACTTCCGAATCCGCGGAGTAGGTGGTTGTTGTCCCGCGAGTACGTATCGAATCAATAACCAACGTCTTTCCCAAAACGTGTTTGGAATAGATGGCCGCGGAACGAACTTGATTGATGCCCATTCCGTCGCCGATCAACATGATTATGCCTTTGGCGCGGGGCTCCGTTTCAACGCATGACCCTGTAACCGGTCCCAATATCGCAAACAGGGCTACAAGGAGTGTAATCGCGACGATTCGCGTACATTCGGACATCTGGGCGGCCTCCTCTCAGACCAGTGACGGCGTTGACGATCGGTCCCTCATCGCATTTCGGCAAATAAGAAGCCGACCCTTACCATGTACGATTCTTCCATGAGGATTCTATTAAAGGATGGCGGAAATTCCGTAAAGGTACAACTTTTCCAAGGGGGTTTGTCCACCCAGAGTCCCTTGCCGGTTCCACCTTGCCGGCCTGCGAACCGCGTCCTCATTCTTCATCGACTGTGGTAATCTCGTTGCCGCTGGAAGTATGCCGTCTTTGAAAACATCGAGGAGACTCCGGCCCGGTTCGGCGGCCGAGTATTGATCATGATCGTCGACAGCCACTGTCACATTTTTACCGAACGCATAGTCGGCAACATGAAGGCCGCACCTGATTTGGTCCGCGAGCTGAAACTCAATGTGCATGATGCACTTCCTCGACTGAAACCCCAGGCACTTCAAGAATCCGCGCAGGCATCGGGTATCGACTATTGCGTGATGCTGCCCACGGCGCCTCCGCACAAGGTGCGGACCGAAAACGACCGATTCATTGCGTGGACCCGGGAATATCCCAGGCTGCGGACCCTCGCGACCTTGCATCCCATGATGCAGGGCATTTCCGAAGAGGTCCGGCGAGTCTTCGATTTGGGCATCAACGGGTTCAAGCTCTCAAGCTTTTCTCAGCGATTCGACGTCTCGTCACACGAAACCGGGGCCATGTTGAGCACTGTGGAGACACTGGGGAGAGATCGAGGCTCAAGGCCGGTTTTGGTGTTCGATACCTTCTTGGTCGCGGACAAGTATCTTGGGGCCGATCCCACGCATCTAACATCCCCCGCAAAGCTTGCCGATCTTGTGGAGAGGTACGCGGGTATCGACTTCATCGCGGCCCACATGGGCGGTCTCTTGGCGGATTTCGACGAGCTGCGGACACACCTGATCCCTTCGGCCAATCTCTATCTGGACACGTCCAATGCGGCCCATACGCTGAGAGAAGACCATTTCACGGAGTTGTTGCGCATCCACGGCCCAGGCCATGTCCTCTTCGGCACGGATTGGCCGTGGTTCGTTCACGCATGGGAATTGCCCAAGATTCAGGGGCTATTGGAAAAGGCGGGTTACGATCGGGGAGAGCGGGAGGCCGTGTTTGGGGAAAACGCCCGGAGGTTGTTGGGATTGTGAGTAATCATTCACTTACGGGCGGGAAATTCGAATCTCAACGTGGCGCAGGCTTTCTAGCCTGCGAGTTTTCTTAGTGCGATCTCGGCATGCAGGAAAGCCCCACAAGAGAGAATGGTCACGATTGTGAAAGGATTGGTCTTGAAATCTCATGACCGTCCACCGTATGGTGCGATGGTTCCCTGGTCTTCCGTGGGGCCGACGAGACCGGGGATGAAGGAGCGCGAAATGATCGGCCGCTATAACCGTCACGAACTCCTAAAGATGATCGGACCGGAGGGACAGACCCGGATCCGGAAGGCGCGGGTCTTTGTGGCCGGCGTGGGAGCCCTTGGGTCGCTCATATCGATGCTGTTGGCGCGGGCGGGGGTTGGTTTTCTGAGAATCGCCGACTTGGATACTCCCGAAATCCATAATCTCCACAGGCAGCTCCTCTATGACGAAGCCGACGTGACCGGCGGAGCCTCGAAGGTCGTCGCGGCGCGTAACCATCTTCTCGCGTCCAACTCAGAAATCGAGATCGATGCCGTCGCCCAGGCCATAGGCCCGGACAACATCGAAGCCCTTACCGACGGCGTGGACCTGGTTGTGGATGCATTGGACAATATCCGCACGCGGTACCATGTCAACGATGCCGTGATCCGTCGCGGGGTGCCTTACGTTTTCGGAGGGGCGGTGGAAGCCGCCGGCAACGTAATGACCATTATCCCCGGCCGGACCCCGTGCCTTCGATGCCTTTGGCCCGATCCCGACGCGGTGAAAAACCACCCCACTGCGGCACAAGTGGGGGTGTTGTCTTCTGCGGCCTCCGCCGTGGCTTCCTTCCAAGTGACCGAAGCGTTGAAGGTCATCGTCGGCCGGGAAGACGAGATCCTGGAAGGCTTGCTCGTGATGGACCTGTGGCGCGGCACGTTCTACAACGTTCCGGTGGCTCGCGACCCGTCCTGCGTATGTGCCGCTTGTCCTACGGATCCGGCGGACGAAACTGAAAGGGTCGCCGCTGCCGGCCGGTAGAGCTTTCCGGAAGCACCTCTGCGCTATTCCGCTAATCAGAGTCCGACCGGAATGCTTCCGTCAATGAAATGAGCCTGGTCTGCCGGCCATATGGGATGTACCGAGATGTCAGAGAGGCAACCAACCAATAGATTTCCATTTACCACCCTTATCCTTGTGGGCGGTTTGGGCACGAGGCTGCGCTCCGTCGTCTCCGACCGTCCCAAGCCCATGGCCCTGGTGGAAGGAATGCCCTTCCTGGAGGTGCTGATTCGTTCCTTGGTCCGAAAGGGCTTAGGGGACTTCGTGCTGCTGACGGGTCACATGGCGGACATGATAGAGCGGCACTTCGATGAACGACCCATCGAAGGCGCAATGGTGCGTTTTTCCAAGGAAGATGCCCCTTTGGGAACCGGGGGTGCCGTTCGCAACGCCCTTGAGTTTGCCGGGGACCCCTCATTGCTGGTAAACGGAGACACGTTCTTCGACGCGGACGTCGCAGCGCTTCACGAATTTCATTTGAAGACGGGTGCCGACGCCACCCTGTCCCTCACCATGGTTGACGACGCATCCAGATACGGATCCGTGGCGACCGGGGCTACCGGCATGGTGCTGGGCTTCCGAGAGAAGTCGCAGGCAGGCTCCGGACCGGGATTGATCAACGCGGGGGTCTCCATGCTGTCCCTGAGATTCATTGAGACATTGCCGTCCGGCCGGGCCTTTTCCATGGAGCAGGAGATTTTCCCCGGCTTTGCAGGGACCGGAAAGATGTTCGGACTAGTACAGGACGGGGCGTTCTTTGACATCGGCACTCCGGAGAGCTATAGGGAATTTGGGGCTTTTGTGCGGATGCGCAATGAACTCTTAACTTGACATGCGTACCCATGACTCATCATTATGGTACGGGGATGGGAAGTGAATACTTCGGCGGGAGCGGGAACCCCCCCCATCTAACGTAAACCTTAGCAGGTATTGTCCAGGGAGGCACACATGGCCGCGAAGAAAATTCTGATGCTGGTGGGTGACTTTGTCGAGGACTACGAAGTGATGGTCCCGTTCCAGGCGCTCTCAATGGTGGGGCATTTGGTGCACGCGGTGTGCCCCGACAAGAAGGCCGGCGATATCGTACGGACTTCCGTGCATGATTTCGAAGGCGACCAGACCTACAGCGAGAAACGTGGGCACAATTTCACACTCAATGCGGATTTCGCTTCGGTTAAGCCGGAGGAATACGACGCTTTGGTCATTCCGGGAGGACGGGCTCCGGAGTATATCCGTCTGAACAAGAAGGTGCAGGAAATCGTCCGGCATTTCATGGAGGCCGGTAAGCCCGTGGCCGCGATCTGTCACGGCGCCCAGGTGCTTGCCGCAGCAGGTGTTCTTAAGGGACGGAGTTGCTCCGCGTACCCCGCGGTCGGTCCGGATGTTACGTGCGCCGGCGGTGCATACGCAGACATCCCAATCGACAAAGGCCATATTGACGGCAATCTGGTAACCGCACCGGCATGGCCGGCTCACCCCGATTGGCTTGCGAAATTCCTACAGGTACTTGGGACTAAGATCGAACTCTAGGCGGCAAGTGGGGGGTCGACCATGCCCCCCCTAAGATGAAAAAGCACGGGGTCCCTCCAACAAAGGACCCCGTGGTATCACGCTCAAATGCTCTTACGCCAAGCCGACTCTATTGGGCCCCCGCCCAGAAAGTCTCCACCGTTTCCGAATCTTCCAGGAACTCGGCCAAGCGGCCGGACAGCTCCTTGCGCCGTTCGCAGGTCAGCCATTCCAGCCAGGGCTTTTTCCCGGTCCAGGTGCTCACAACCACCACCTTGTCGGGGTTGTCCACTCCGATCAATGTTTGTCCGGAAATGTAACCGGGTTGGAGAGTGGCGACAGATCGCATCTCCATGAGAAGCTTCTGTGCCTCTTCGAGCTTGCCGCCCTTGAACCGTCTCGATATCAACACTTTGACGGCCATTCCTACCTCCTCGTGTTGTTGATTCAGCAGATTAAGACCAAAGTGTGGAAAAGACCCCGCGCCCGGGTACTCGCTCCGTTCCCTCCGGCGGACGACCGCCCGCCGCTCCATACGCAACGGCTTCAATACACCCATGTCGGGTGGAGCCTGATCCGGGGCGGCAAACGGCCGCTCCCTTCGCGGCGCAGGGCCATAGCGCACCGCTGCGGCATCCATCAATCAAGTGTTGAGGAAAGCCGCACCCTGCGATTATATTCTCGGTGCTGGAACCATAAACGTCAAGCATTTGTGCGGCACCCGAGTAACCATTCACTTACGAGGGGGAAATTCCAATTTCAACGTGGAACCCATCGAGCACTTGGCGGTATCCGACAGGAGCTACGATTACTTGGTCGTTGTTGGGGATGGGGGTCCGGGCGAAGGCATCTTCCACAGGAAGTCACTCCCCCGGCTGTCTTATCTCTTTGAAGACGCTTCGGTAAGAGCCGCCGCAGTTCACCGAGGCCGCCCTTTTACCTTGATTACCGGCTCGCCGAAGAGCGCGAATCGGATCCACAGGAACGCGAATTCCAGTAGCTTGAGATCGTCCTTTTCAATGGATTGCACCGTGTCTCGATCCAACTCGAATTTGGTCAGGAACCCGCTCTTAAAGACAAAGTCTCTGAATCGTTCAAGGTTGTACAAGGCCATCATATACATTTGCAGGTGCTGGGGCCCGAGCTCGATTTTTCGCGAACGGCTTCGAGTTACATAGATCTCCATCAGGAAGTCATTCATGCGATTGTAATCTTCCAGACCCTGGTCACCCACCCACTCTTCCACGGACCACGAGCGCGAGCTTTCAAAGCCTCTGCAATGATCCTCCCTTACCGTAAAGAAGAATTCTTGAGGACCTTCATGGAAACTGCTCTTGGTCGCCGCCCGGCCCAGGGGATATATCCTGCACGCGGCGGGGCGATCTTCATACACGGAGCATCCCGTCGGCCTGACGAACGGACACCTTTTCCCATGCTCCACGTCCATCGTCATCATTACTTCGGGAAGACCGTGCGATGTACGCCTACGGATCGTCGCGTAATCGTCGAGAAACTCCCCGGATGAAACGCCCAACCTGCGTCTCAACCTCAAAGCGTCGTACGGCGTCAGTAGGAGGTCCAGTTTGCCGCAGCATTCCGTGAAGCAAGGGACCTGGGGGCCGCATTCAAAATGGAAAACGTCCTTGCGGGACAGTCTGGATCCAAGATCGATGACCCCGGTTTCCGGTCCGTTCTTTTTGTCCATACGTCAAGCTCCTCGTGCGCCATAGATTGATTTCGGTTTGAAACATTCGGGTCTCAGGGATTTCCGCATACCGCCTCGCGGTCGGTCGGGCAATGAAGTCCTTTCAAGAACCGAGCGAATTCCAATAGGCTGGGAAATGTAAAGTCGGCCGGGACCTTTGCCATGGTTTTTGCAGAACTCTCCGTCTCATTCGGTAGCCCTTCGGAGCTGATGTCCGGCGATACCTCGGCATCGCGCGTCCCATCGTCCGGAAGTATCCTTACCGTGCGGGCGCCCGCCGCAATACCGGCCTTGATGTCGCTGTCCGAATCCCCCGCCAGATATGATCGGGCGACGTCGATATCCAAGTCCAGCGATGCTTGTATCAACATCCCGGGTTTAGGTTTGCGGCACGAACAGTTTTCCCACTTGTCGTGAGGACAATGGTACACGGCATCCAAGGGGGTGCCCCATTTTGCCGCTTGATCACGCATGAAGGCGTGAACGTCGTCCAAGTCCTTTTCCGTCATCATCCCTCGGGCTATTCCTCTCTGGTTGGTCACCACAACCAGTAGAAAACCCAATTCCCGAAGGACCCCGAGAGCCTGCATTACTCCCGGAAGGAAATGGAATTCATCCACGGATCTTACGTATCGGTCTTCCGGAAGTTTCCGATTAATAACGCCGTCACGATCGAGAAACACAGCGCGCCTGAGTCCGCTCGGTTCTCCCGCATAGGCCCGCTCATCCATCCGGTCCATGGTGACCTCTTATATCAGGGGTTTTCAAAGAGATGAACCACGGGGAGAGGGATTCTCCGCAAAAAAGGCCCCTCGCCTGACACCCTCTCTTCAAAAACTCTTGTGATAACAACTCAATAACCGCTCATGGTGAATTTGACCCCGGACGGAGACCTAACGAGCTTCCATGTCCGGTGCCCAATTGTTTCAACGCGAAACGGTATCGGTGCCGCGTGTGCCGGCGTCCCGGTAGATCGGCACTTTACGGTCAAGGCAGCGGGAGGTCAAGCGAGTGCCATTGAATGAAGAAGCGATTTCAACAACTCGAATTTGCGAATGATATGCTGGTCTATTCCGAAAGATCACTGTATTTGGCCTGGTTATGAGACTGAGCGGATAATATAAACAACTGCGATTGTATTCTCACATAATTACAATTTAATAGATTGCATTCTTCATGTTAATTATTAGTCACGGCCGGTAATCGGAGAGATGTCCGGCGAGCTGTTCGCCGTGGCGTTAATGATAAATTTGCCTACTATTACGGCATTATCATCTTGTCCTGATTTTTTTTTTGGTGATATCTCATAATTCACTTGACATAATATTGCGTATGGATCATGAGATCCCCCCAGGACATTCAGTGAAGGAGGGAGGGTACTGTGATAACAAAGCCCTTGAAGCTAATGGTTTGTCTAGCGTTTGTGGTGACATTCGTTGGAGCCGTTTTCGGATGTGGTTGTGCCGCTCATGCTGCGGCCGGGTCTCCCGGGGCACAAGGGGATGCCCTGTCTGCGGATCCGGTTCTCGGTGGCGGCGGGTCTCAGGGGCGATCGTTGATTCCTGGGACTAAGGCCCCGGCAAGTATGACAGGAGATCTCAAAGGAGGTTCCGGACAGCGTTCACGGACTTCAACCCCAAAACAGAGCCAAAGCCCGCCGCCCGTGGTAAGCGAAACGGTGACTTCGCTTGGATCGCGCGGAAAATCCCGTTCATCCGATCATTCCGGGAGCGGTCATGCGAGCGCCTGGTACTATCCCTCGGGCTACCGTCCCATTTCCGGACCCGAGCGGGTTGGGCCCATGATTCCGCCGCCCTTGGCACCGCCGCCTGAGTCGGCCTATTGCCCGCCGGCGGAGCCTTCGTTCATCGAAGGGATTTCTCAACTGCTTCCCTTGCCGGTGTTCGGACTTGGAACGGTTTGTCAGGATGTTGTTTTGCCGAGGGTCGGGTGCCGGCAGTTCGAGGTGACGGCCCGTCTTTGGCAACCGAGACTGAACTCCAACACGTTGCTTTGGGGAACGCAGCCCGGAGGAATACCGGGCACGGAGATAGACATTCAGCGGGATCTGAACCTCGGGAAAAAGCTCCTGGTGGCGGAGTACGAGGGTCGGTGTCAAATCAGGTCCAATTGGGGCATCCGGTACGCTTTCATGCCCATTAAGACCGACGAAGTAACCAACGTGGCCCTGCCTACGGGCTTTTGGTTCGGATACGCTCCCTACTTTTTCGCGGAAAACATCTACACCAAGTGGGAGCGCAACGTACACAAATGGGATATCGAATATGACTGGTTCCAGGCAAAACATGCCGTAGCATCTCTTCACGGCGGGTACAGCCTTTATGACGACAGGATTTCGATTCAGAGCAGATCGGCTCCCAAATGGCGTACCCGATCAAGGACATTGGGGCTGGCCCATGCCGGCGTCGGCGTCCAGCGCGTTATCCGCCAAGTCGGCGGCGGCACGGCTTCCATCAACTGCAAATGGTCAATGCAGTTCCTAGACGGATATGTGGGTTGGGACGGTTCCGCCCTGGGCAGGGTAGCCGTAAACATGGGATCCGGCAGATGGGGCTTTATGGAGGCCGGATGGCGATGGGTGGTCCTCGAACGGGAACGTCCGTCGGACAAGGACAAGATCAGCATGGACGGCGTTATCGGATCGCTGGGATTCATCTTCTAACGACCCGTCCCCGCGGCGACTGCTTGAGTACGCCGGCGGTTTCCCAACACGGTCGCGCTTCGGGCGGTAAATGTAGGAAAAACCCTACGATTCGCCCGACCCGGGCACGGCTACCGTATCGTTCGGAGAACTTTCCGTGGGTATTCTAAACATATTGCAGAGAGAGAATCTTCGCCCATGAGGTCCAACGCAGATAAAAATGCTTTACGGCAGGACAAGGAAGCCGAGAAACGTTTTTTCAACGAGTTCGCGTCCGAGCAGGAATACGATGTATTCCACGACAAAGGCTACAGGCGGCTCATGAGAGAGTTCTCCGCACGCGTGGACCCTCTCCCCGGCGAAGCCTTTCTCGACATCGGGTGTGGTACCGCCGCTTTCACTGAATATCTGGTCGGTGCAGGTCTTGTCGGGACGGGCTTGGACATCTCGATGAGCAACCTGCGCCTGGCCGCGAAGAAGCTTCCGGCAACCTCGTTTATTGCCGGAGATGCCGAATGTCTTCCCTTTCGGGAAGAAACGTTCGATATAGTCGCCCTTAGCGGGGTCCTTCATCATCTCCCGAACTTTTCAGGCGCCATGGCGGAATCCTTCCGGATTCTCAGACCCGGGGGCCGATTCTTCGCATTCGATCCAAACGGCCGCAATCCGGTAATGTGGGTGTACAGAAGCACCGACTCGCCGGTGGGATCGAGAAAGGGATTGACGGACAATGAGCGCCTGATCAGGGGCGAAGAGATCGAGGCGGGTCTCAAACCGGCAGGGTTTATTGACGTGGTTTCAATCGGGGTTTCCGGAATCACTTACAAATACGTCAGGAGTAAGTTTGCAGCGAGACTCCTGGGACTGTACAACGCCCTGGATGCTTGTCTCGATCATACGCCTTTTCGATCCGGCTTCGGAAGCTTCCTCGTCTCGTTCGGAAGAAAACCCCAGGCCGAATCCGACGATTTGGACGGCGCTGTACCTCTCGTACCCCGCCGGCCGGATTCGCGACACGGCGGGACGTATTCGACCATAGTCAGGGACGCTGAACGGGATGAGAAGGCCCGGGCGGAGAAACCATCAGGACCATTGCGGCGATCCGTCGGGTAGTACCGGTGACTTCTTCGAGGCCGATCTCCCGCGTGCCGTCGAAAACGAAACACCGTGTTGATCGGCACTACGGTTCCGATGGACCACCGCGTAATTTTCCGTCCCGTCCGGGGAGCAGTACGTAGTAGTCGCGCGTCCCCGGCACGAGTTTCCACCCCTCGTCCTTCGCGTCTTTGAAACCGTTTCCTTTTCCCACGACCGCCTTGAACCCCGCGTTCCCTATGGCCTCCAGCGCTTCTTTCCTCCGCTCCCGGTTCGCGGAAAAGAATTCCTGCGGATCCTCGAAGCGCCCGATTATCTTAACGCCCGCCATCCTGCCCCAATTGGTCGGGAAATCTCCCAGTACGACCACAGGATCGCCGGGTTGAAGCCCCACATCCGTCAGATAAGTCGAAACCATCCCGTGCTCGATGTACGCTTCCTTGTATGAAGGCTTGTTCTCGTAGAAACAGAGGCCTCGGAGGCTTTGATCGATCATGGAGTGAACGAGGATTCCCGCAAAAAGAGTCGTCAATACCACAACGCCTACCAGGATTGGTGATTCCGTCTTGGAATCGGTAACCTTGTACCGTAGGCCCGAGAGGAAGCCCACAAACGCGAGGAGCAGAAACGGGGCCACGTACCTGGGTTCCATCCGGATGAGTGAGAACAAACCTAGTCCCGCGAGTCCTTGCAGAATAAGGGCCGATGCGCACGACAACGGCACCACGGGACCGAATCTCACGAAGCCGAACTTCGGTTGGAGTGCGCCCCACAACACCACGAAGCCCAACCACGGCATTTGGGTGAATATGGCGACCAGGTTTCCGGCGATGAACCCGGCATATGTGGTTAGTTCCAACTTTGGTCGCAACCCGATCGTCCAATAGCAACAGTCGTGGGCGTGGGGAAGGGTAAACGGCAGATCCAGCCTGTAGACAGCCACTCTTGGATTGGAATGGATCTGCTCCGGTTTGCGAACCGGCTCACCCTCCCCGCCGATATCCACGGCAAATATATGCCTCCCCCCTTCGCCGTAGGTGAATCCGCCTTTTCCCAAGGACAAGGCTGCAACCAAAGGCGCGGAGACGGCGGCCATTACGACTGCCGCCAATAGGGCCCTGGAAACGGACTTCCGGAAGTCGGCTCCGACCATTGCCGATACGATCGCCAATGCCGCGGAATACAGCATGAAGAAAGCCTTGGCAAGATATCCCAGACCGGCAAACATACCCAAGGAGGCATAGTCGAGGTGCCCTGCATGGCCCTGTCGAATCCGTTCGATCACGGTAGCGCAGGCCAACGCCGCAGCGAGGACCAACATGTCCGGATTCATTAGCCGGATTCGAATGAGCACCAACGATGCCGTCAAGAACATGCCGTATGACAGGCACATGAAAGCGCCGGCAGGCAAGGTCCGGCCTTTTTCGTGCGTTTCCCGCGGCAAGCCGCCTAAAACGGTTGATACGAAAACGTCGCATGAAAACATGGCTGCAACGAAACCGAAATACCCCACCACCTTCATTACGACCAGTTCTTCCGATGGAGGCGGATTCAAAACGGCCTGCGCCAGGCTCAGCAGTATCGGATAGAGAGGGCTGAAAGTATAGTTTACCAGACCGCTCAGTTCCCCTGCGCGGAAGGCTTCGGCCATTTCCAGGTATATCATCGCGTCGCTGTTGATGAAAAAGCGACCGGTGTACAGCATGACGGCCCCTGATACGAGGCCGATCAACCAGAAGCCACGCCGGGTAAGGCGAACCTGACGGGGGGATTCGAATTGGTCAAAACTGAACAAGGCGTCTCCTCGATGGGGCTTTTTTCGAGCGGTGACAAGTAGAGCCATCCATGAACGGGTCAGCATTCCCGTTGTTGTTGAATTGAAGAGCAGGAAGACCGCCGGTCGGCTGCTTTGTTCCGCTTAGTTTACAAACGGCCGGTCCGATCATCGGCCCTTCGCGGCGCGATCCACAAGTCCTCCAGCCTTCATTTCAAGGATAATGAACCGGGCTATTCGGCGGCACATGTCGCCGCTGTAGTGATACGCGTCCGCGTAGACCGGTTGAGCGAGATCTTTCTGAATGTCCGCGGCCCAGATGAAATTATCTCCCATCACGCCGGATGCCGCCAAGTCACGCATCAATTCGTATCCGGGCTTCACCCAAGGCGTAAATGTGTGATAATCGAAGCCGCCGAAGATGTTGTACTTGGAATCGTAATTGATTATCGCGACCGGTTGCCACACGAAGACCGGGGTAACTTTGAAGGGCTCGGATATTGTCTCTATAATTCTCTTGTTCGCGCGGTACCGTGCGGCGACGTCATGAATTACCGACGGGGGAAGGCCCCTCAAGTGCCGGGTACCGGTATCCATGGCCTCGCCTTCTTCGGTCCCGCCGGTAAGAATGCGGGCGGCCTTCACCAGCGGCATGCCTGCGGTGCATTGCCGGAAGGCCCCGACGTCGCCCCGATCCATAAACTTCGTGAGCGCAACGGTGTAGGCAGGTTCCCCGTCGACAAAAACCAAATCATTCAGGCCGTCGAAGAATATGGCCAGGGCGGGCGCATTCCCGGAGAGTAGGAGTTTCTCGAACAGGACCCTTTCCTGGAGCGACATGTAGCTGCATCGACCGAAATTGTAGACCCTGACGTCCAGGCCCGTTTCAGCCGCCAATCCGGCCTGAAGGTGTGATGGTATGGTCTGATCGTCCGCGACCCTGTAGCCGAATGCGGTTGAGCCTCCGAAAACGAACACATTGAAACGACCCTTTTCAGGCGGCCACGTTCCTTGACCCATAACCGGCCTGAAGCCGCGGGGATCGACATTGACGTACGAGCCTTTACACGGTTTTTCTTTGAATTGGGTGTATGAGTCATACCCCATTTCGACTCCGCGAGTCTCCTGAATCAGCTTGTTGACTTCTTCCTTGGTCATTCCCGGGTAAATCGGCGCAAGAGTGTCGTTATACTCGCGGTAGGCGAAAGGTGCGGCAGCACGCGCTTCTCGCTTCTCGGCTTCCTTCCCGGCCTTGAGCCAGGCGTCCGCGCCCAGGTTGAGCGCGGTGAACAGCACCAATGTATTGAAACAAACGAGAGCAATCGAACGGTAATACGTCCCCACTAGTTTGAGCGCTCTTTTCACGTTCGTAGGTTCTCCTTGCCGTTGCCGGGCCTGCGGGCAATCATATCGGGGAAAGTTAACCGTTAGGTTCAATCGCGTCAAGTCAGTACTGAGGCGAGAAAAACGAGCATAGGTCCCAACTAATTCTTGACAGAAGCCTGGTTTACGTCTAATGTGGCACCATTAATTTTAGTGTCGGTAAGTATGTGGTCTTCTTGTAGTCGGCTGCGGAGGGTCGGGATGAGGTTTGCGCGGCCTGATGGAGGATTGTGGATATGAAACGGGTAGGCGTTTTGATTGTAATGCTGGTTGCGCTCATCGCGATGCCCGGTATGGGATGCGCGCAGGGGCTCTACGGCTGGATGCCCTCTGATATGGCCACAATCGACCAAAGCTATCTGGGCGGGGCGCTGGGACTTTCTTCGGATGCGGGCTACTGGGCGTTTGAGCCCTACCCGAGCAAGACGCCCTTCACCCTGGGCAGCCGGTGTTATTATGCAATGAATCGAGTGTTGTATTATGACCAGCGAACGGGAACACTCCTTAACTTCACGGACGATTTGAATTTCTCCAGTGGAGTGCTTTTGGCGGAGCTGTTTGCCGATTGGCGCGTCACCCCAAAGATCAACTTGTCTTACACGTTTACGTTCCCCAGAGCTGACTACGGCGGCGGGGCGCTTCCCGGAAGAATCTCCATCGGAGGTCGAACCTACTCGGGGAGCACCGTGGTCACCGGGAGCATGACCTTGGCATTTCACAAGGTCGAATTGGAATACAGGCTCCTTAAAGGGGATTCCTATAGAGTGGGGCTTTACGCGTTCGGAGAATACTATCAGGGGGCGACCACGTTTCGCGGCATAGACGAATCCGGGACTCTTCAGGATACCGATGGAGTCGTTCAAGCGCCGTATGCCGGACTCGGCGGCGTCGTAGAATATGCTCCGTTCAACGATGTGTTTTTCAAATGTAAAGTGGGATTTACCAAGGCCGACAAACTAAAGGCCGGTATTCATGTGGACGGAAACATGACCCTGTACCCACAGGTCGGACCGATTCTGTTCAACATGAGCGCCGGATACAGATACCGCAGCGCCGTGGGCGAAGACCCGGACAATAACCTCGAAGCCTCTTTTGTCATGCATGGTCCATATGCCCAATTGGGGTTGTATTTCTAGGACGGCCCGATAACTTGACCGGCCTTGTCTCGTTGGGCATATCCGGTACCGTCACCGCCGCTACTTCAATATCCACGAACCGCATACTGAAAAGGAGCACGCATATCGGTGCTCCTTTTCATTTGAGTGCGACCGCATGTCGGGAGCGCCGACCCTATCCGCTCAATCCGCGCCGGGCGACATCCGTGATCCGGCTGCCCGTAGGGCCTCCGTCTTCCGTCGTATCCCTGCCGGCAATTCATCGAAAGAGGCGGCAAACGACGCGATTCTTCATGCCCCAGGGGTTTGCCGGGAGGTGAGAGACATCGACCGAATCCGGTTAACGATCTTCATCAAACCTGATCCCGCGCGACAAGAAAGGAACCGTCATGACACCCTCGTTATCCGTCTTCGTCGTCGGGTACGATCTTGGCCACCGCACAGTTTTGTAGGCTGAGGTACTTGCGGATGGCTGCAATCAGGACTTCCGAGCTCACCTCGCTCACCCGGTCGAACAGCACGTTTGCGTGTTCATGGCCCAGGCCTACAAGGCAGTCCCGGGCGATCTTGCCGGCTCGGGCCCAGGAACTCTGAAAACGTATCTTGTGGCCCGATATGATGCTGCGTCGAGCGTTGTCGAGCCCCTTCTCGTTGATTCGGCCGCTGCGCACATTAGCAATTTCCCCGAACAGGGCGCTTATGGCTTCATTGAGTCGCGATGATTCACACGCCAAGTAGATTACCAATACGCCTAAATCCAGGGCCGGCCTGTAAAAGGCCGTGATCAGGTAAGCCAGGGACCGTCGATCCCGGAGTTGGACGAACAAGCGCCCCCCTACCCCCGAAAGGATGTTGTTAAGCACCTCCATGGGGTATCGGTCTTCGTGGGTTACCGTTGGAGCCCTGAAGCCCACGGCCAAGTGGGCCTTGGCCCGGGGTATGGTTACCGTGTTGGTCCTGATGCCCACCAAAGGCGCTTCCAGGGGCATGTCGCCGAAGCCGGCCGTTTCTGCCGACATGTCGCCGAAGACTCTCTCAATCGTTTGGAGGGTCCTATCCGTGTCCATCCGCCCGACCCCCACTATGACGGTGGACGAAGGGTCTCTGACGCACTCGTGGGCCGCAGCGAGGTCCTGTCGAGTGAAACGGGCCACGGTCTCCGGGGTCCCGTTCTTGGGGTACCCATACGGGTGGTTTTCAAACATCGTTTCGTCAAAGACCTTTATCGCAAAGTCAAACGGCCTATCGGGCTGAGTTCTGATGCGATTCAGGACTAGGTCCCGTTCACGTTCCAATTGCGGCTCGGGGAAACTCGGTTCACGGAACAAAGTGCCCAGAAGGTGCAGGCCCTCGGACGCAAAACGGCTGAAAACAGTTAACTCGATACCTATGGTGTCGTGGCCGGAGTACGATTTAAGTCGGCCTCCAAGCTGCTCCACTCGCCGAGCGATTTCCACTTCATCCATGCCGCCGGCGCCCCTCGGCAGCATGTGGGATATGAAGGTCATGATTCCTTTGTTGTCCGGCGATTCGAAGCGCTTGCCGCCCAGACTCGCAATTCGGAATGAAACCACTGGGTTCACGCTGTCCGGTACCAAGACCACCCGCATTCCGTTTGAAAGACAAGTCGCTATGGTGTCGGAAACCCGTCGTGAACGCGATGCCCGGGGTTTCACGGGAGGATACGTTCCCGCTGTTGTGCAAACGCGTCCCATATCGAAGAGAGGAGCGTGGGACTCGGGCACCAGGGCCGTTATTGTC
>JAZDOF010000654.1:0-6897 GCA_043799015.1 Pseudomonadota bacterium
GCTCCGGCGGTTATCCGCCTACTATGGTACAAACCGCCGCCTGTTGTCAATACCAAAATTCTACATCCCGGCGGGCCATCGCTTGCGCCGGGGCCCTCATTCCCCGTCGGACGCTATCCATCTTCTCAGAGCCGGGACTTCCTTGGCCTCCCAGTCGTCGGATATCCTGAGTCTGAGAAAATAATGAAAAAGGTCGTCGATGATATCCATGCCTTCTTCGATCAACGCAACCTTCTCCAGGAAACGGCCCTCATCTCCTTCATCTTCGTCCATTTCAGCTGAGGGCAAAATCGGCGGCGTCCTGAAAGAACCGAAGCAGAACCAAGTTGCTTTTAACACCGTGGTGAAATCGTTGTCCCCGGCTTTGAATGACAATCTTCCTTCTTCAATTTTCTTGCCTTCACGGAGTGCCGCGATCCCTTCCCTCAATTCCGAGTGCTCCCCCCGAATACTTACGGATTGCGGGGTCTCCGAGCCCGTGAGATCAAGCGTGAGTCGATCCAAGAAATAGACCTCTATGGAGCGACCGCCCGGTGTTTCTATGATGCCCCCCGTCCGGGTGGACTTGAACCATAGCCAAGTGAGGAACTCGCGTCCCAGAAAAGCTTTTTCCCTTAATATGTCAATAAAATCCATTTGTTTTTCGTCTTTCGTGCTTTAGAGAGTACGTCCGTACATAGGTTCCCGATAGTCCTGCGGGTCGGGCCCGCCGGGCCGACGATAGATCGGGAACCGTGCCGCCCGCTTTGACTTACCTTCGGTCTTCGTTTCAGGGTACGAAAGAACTCGGCTGAACTTGTTCCAGGAGACGTTGTTGCGCCGGCTCTTCCAGCAGCTCCTGGGCCCTGATGAAGGGTATGATGGGGATGAGGGTCAAACCGAAACTTTTCTTGAACAGGTCCTCAACCCGCTCTCGCCCCTTAACGCCTAACGTCGCCAGGTAAGCAACCCCTCGGGAAGTATCCCATATCAGGTCGAACACTTGGATGGAAGGCAATATTTGGGTCCTCAGCTTCTCCTTGAGGGCCTCTTTAACCTCACGGACCTGTGCTGAGGAAAGACGCTTTCTTCCTGTCTCCTGAAGAATTTTCTTACTCTCGGCCTTGAATTGCATCTCCAGAATACGCGGCGGTACTCGGACCGTATCCACACGAAACGCCAACGATACGTAGTGGTCTCTCACACAATCGGCAGGTTGAAGGCCGTTGTCCGTGAAATCCTCCGCGGAGGTCCAACCCATGGCCACCACGTCTCCGGCGGATTCCGCATCGGTGAATTTACCCCTCTGTATACCCTCGTGAACGGCGTCCCACAAGGGGCCTACCAGTTCGCCTTTCACACGGTACCGCATTATGGACGCCGAGCGTGAGCCGAATCCCATTTGTTCCATACTCCACGACTCCAATCATTGAAAATCCGAGGTTAAACCAAAAACCACGCGGTCGCAAGCGTCGGCATAACATGAATAGGCCACACAATAAATATCTCCTGCACCGATTTTGCACGGAACCGCCCGGAGATTTCCTCGATCCCTCCCTCCGCGTTGCACGCCGCCGTGGCAATATGAGAACGTAAAAGGAACATGGTTCCCCGCGGCCGTGCGTTGCCCGGCCGGACATATGCCAGGAGGGACAAAGAAAATGACCGAATCCGGAGAAGAAAGAAAGCCCCCGACGCAGGGCACTCAAGACGCGACCGAGGAATTGGTGCGCGCTGTGACCAAGACACTCACACAAACAGGCCCGGGGTGGAAGTTCATGTTTTTCGGGGTGATCTTTCCACTCTTCGTCATCGGTCTGGAGCTCACCACGGGCATGTGCGCGGGAGACCTCTTTGATCCGATACCAACATGGGGACACGTGCTTCTCATCTCACTGGTCCCCGTAGGTAACTTGTTCGTTTGGGGAGCGCTCAAGCGGGGCTGGAACGTCGGTTTGAAAACCCTTGGAACGCTCAACGGCGTGGCCATAGCGGCAGCCGGCTATTACACCATCCTTTTTCTGCCTCTCATGCCCATTGCCGCGTTCGCGGTAATCGTGTTGCTGGGGTTCTTGCCCATGGCCCCGATGTTTTCTTTCATCGCTGCCGGTAGGGGTCGCGGCTACATCCGAGACGCGGCTCGTGCAAAGGGGTTGAGCGCCGCTCCCGGACTCATGATCGGTCTATTGGTAGGCGCACTGGCGGTCGGGGCGCTCGATGGTCGAGGCTTCTTCACGGGGATAGCCATTGAAAAGGCGTCCGCAGGGGGGAGCGATGAAGCGCGGCGAGGATGGATCAAAGCCCTCCGCGTGGCGGGGGACGAGCAGGAAATGCTGCGGCGGTGCTACCATCGCCGTAACCTCGGTTTCGCATGGATGTCCTTTGCCTCGACGGTTACGCCGGAAGCGGCCGGGAAGATCTTTTACCAAGTCACCGGCAAGTCGTTTAACTCGGTTCCGCTACCGTCCCAGCCCGTAAGCCGGCTGATGTACGGGCCTCGGCCCCGGTTTGACTCCGGACGGGGCGGCAAAACCGTGGCAGGCAGGGTAGAGGGGCTTTCTCTGGTAACCTCTCGGATCGACGGATCAATCGAGAATAACGCGGCCATTGCCTACACCGAGTGGATTTTGGAGTTCAAGAACGACACGAGACTTCAGCAGGAGGCCCGAGCGCAGATCGAGCTTCCGTCGGGAGGGACCGTTTCTCGGCTTACCCTCTGGATCGACGGCGAGGAGAGGGAGGCAGCGTTTGCAGCCGCCGGAGACGTACGCAAGGCGTACGAAAAGGTGGTAAGTCAGAGAATGGACCCCGTATTGGTGACTTCCGTGGGACCGGACCGGATCCTCATGCAGTGTTTCCCCGTTCCTCCCGACGGTGGAATCATGAAGGTGAGGATAGGGATCAGCTCCCCATTGGTATTACATGGAAAAGACATGGGTTATCTCGGTTTGCCGCGTTTCCTGGAGCGCAATTTCGACATCGCTCAGGACTTCAACCATAACATCTGGATGGAATCGAAGACCCCTCTTGTTTCGGCGGAGGGACCGCTCCGCCCTGAACAGTCTTCGGAAAAATCACACGCTTTAAGAGGCACTCTCGGGGAAGCCCAATCGGCGGGTTCAACCGCCGTAGTCGGCGTTCCACGCTCAAATGCAGTGCCCCGTGCATGGACCCCGGATGATACCGACGGTCAAGAAACAGTGGTGATTCAAGCCATCGAACAGCGACCCTATTCATCGCCCAAGAAGGTTGTACTGGTGATCGACGGGTCTCGTCCGATGCGGGAACACGCCGAGGGTATAATACAGACCCTTTCCTCGATTCCCCAAGGAATGGAATTAGCGGCATTCCTGGCGTCGGACAGCGTGGTCGATCTCACCGGGGGCCTGATGCCCGCCGGTTCGGCCGCAATCAAGAAGATCGAGACGGAGATCAAGAAGGTCGGTTTTGCCGGCGGATGCGACAATATTCCCGCGCTGTTGCGCGCTTGGGATCTGGCCGCCGGCCGGCCCGACAGCCTGGTATTATGGATTCACGGCCCACAACCCGTTCTAATCCAAACGCCGGAAGTCCTGCTTCAGTACGTGGAACGGCGCCCAGGCAAGGTTAAGGTGGTGTCGCTGGATACCGACCGGGGACCAAACCGGATCCTGGAGGAACTCCGGCGCGTGCCCGCAATTCAAGCGGTCCCGCGGATGAGCACCCCGCGAGCGGACTTGGAAAGCCTGTTCGCCACATGGAAGCCCGGAGAAACCGGCTTGGTCGCCACCAGGACGCGAGTGCCGGCCGCCTCGGAGCAGGGGCTCGACCCTGCCGGCAGGACATGGTCCCACTTGGCCAAGCTTTGGGCCTTTGACGAGGTCAACCGTCTCGCACTGTCCCGGGCGAAGGATGACCATGAAAAGGCGGTACGACTGGCGATGCAATATCACTTGGTAACACCGCTAACCGGAGCCGTGGTGCTTGAAACCGCCCAGCAATACAAGGATGCGGGTCTGAACCCCGTAGACCCGAGTAAGGTACCCACCGTTCCCGAGCCCGAAACATGGTTGCTGATCGTTGCGGCTCTTGTAATGGTCCTGTGGGCGGAAAAAAAGAGGAGAGAACAATGTACGGCAGCGTCCGCTTGATTCATGCATTGCTCCTCATCGAAACCCTGGCATTTTGGAGCGTTTGGAAGTGGTACATCACACGGATATGGGACAAATCGGACGAGCCGTGGGGGCTCGTGGCCCTTGGTACCTGCGTTTTGTTCTGTGTGCGGTCGCGCTCAAGACGTGAGGTCGGCAAACCGACTTTGTTTTTGATTACGGGAGCGATGCTGATCTACGCATTGACCTACGGCTACGCGCCCCCAGTGGTGCGGGCGCTGATAGCCGTTACCGCGGTCGCTCTCACGGTGAGCCCGATCGCGTTCGGTTCACGCATACATTTCGGGTCTTGGGGACTGCTGATGCTGTCGTTACCGGCAATCCACTCGCTTCAGTTTTACGCGGGCTACCCCTTGAGACTCCTGAGCGGACACATCGCAGTGATTTTGCTTCAAACCGGAGGCGTGGACGTAAGTCTCGAGGGATTGGCGCTCAGGTGGGGAGGGCAATTGGTGTGGATCGACGCGCCTTGCAGCGGTATACGTATGCTTTGGGCCGCGATGTACGGCGTATTCACGGTGTCCTGCATATTCAATTTGAATCACTTTCGTACGGTATGCTTAGGTGCGACCGGCTTGGCGGCGGTAATCCTTGGTAACGGTCTTAGAACCGCGGTCCTGTTTTTTTCAGAGGCCGGCATAGTGACCGCGCCTCGTTGGAGTCATGAAGCCGTTGGAATGTCGGCTTTCGCCGTGGCTCTGGGATTCATCGTATGGTTTGCGGGTCGATTGTCGGAGCAGGCCGGCTATGCGGACGCAGGCTTGGGGTCCACTTTCAAGCCCTTGCCCCCGACCGCGTCCCAGGGGGCGGGCCACGACGCGCCCACCCCGACCCATCGAGCCGCCATGGGATTATTGGCCGCGGCCGGGGTCGCGGCCGCACTGGTCTCTCTCACATGGCATGGTAACGCACCCGCTTCCTCGTTAACCGGGTTCCCCGGCTGGCCCGATACCTTCGAGAACCGGCCCGTTAAGCAGGAGGCTTTATCCCTAACCGAGGCCCGCTTGGCGGATGATTTCCCCGGAGCGACAGGGAAGTTTTCTTCCGGTAGTAATGTTATCATTTTCAGGTGGATTACCCGGGCGACCCGTAAACTGCACCCCGCGGCGGATTGCTTCCGAGCCTTGGGGTATGCGTTGACCCCCATGCCGATGTACGTGGATCCAGCGGGTGGGGTGTGGGGTCGCATGGAGGCCCGTCGCGGAACAGAACGTCTGACGGTGCGGGAGCACATACGGGACCTTTCCGGTAAACAGGGCTGGGCCGACGTGTCAAGTTGGTACTGGGGCGCTTTGCTGGGGAAATCATCAGGGCCTTGGTGGGCGGCAACGGTGGTCGAGAACGTCGGCCACCCCTGATATGGCTTTTCAGGGTTGCCCTTGGGACTGGTTGTGCGGGTGATTCGACCAATACTAAGGGGCTTTCAAGCCGGTGAAGCCGGCAAAGACCCCGCCCTTGGTCTCCGCACAAACTACCGGCACTCTCAAACAGTGGACTCGATCAACTGCATCGTCGCAGGCCTTGGAATAATTCAGCGCACCTGTGAGTTCGGATTAGCCTTCCACCGCGCCCGCCATCACCAACAGCAGTTCCCGCACGACTTTGGCCGCGGCAATGGAAGATGCACCGGAGGGGTCAAGCCTTGGGTTGAGCTCCACGACATCGGCCCCTACAAGATTCACTTGGTCCAGCAGTGTCAGAAAACGCTCGAAGTCGTCGTAGAACCAACCCCCAAGCTCGGGATTGCCCGTACCGGGGAAACACGAAGGATCGAACACGTCAAGGTCTAGACTCAGATAGACCGGGAAGTCCTTGAGCCTGCTCAGCAGATTTGCTTCACGCCCGGGCAGCTGATCGTAAAAGGTCCGGTGTCGGCGCATCCATCGGAATTCATCTCTGGTGCCGGAGCGGATCCCCAACTGAATGAGTCGATCCGGACCGATTATTTCTGCTATGCGTTTCATAACCGTGGCATGGTTGACGGGGTTTCCGTCATAGTCGTCACGGAGATCCGAGTGGGCATCGATATGGAGAACGCGAAAATCAGGATACCGTTGGCTCAGGGCCTCCACTACGGGAAGGGTTACGGTGTGCTCGCCTCCCAGGGAAAAGGGGAGGGCACCCTCGTCCAGCACGCCGAGAATTCGGTCTTTGATGGCCGCAAGCGCCCCGGCCAAGTCGTTCACAGGAAGCGTCAGGTCCCCAAGATCCACTATGCGGTAATCCGTGATGTCGCGATCGAGAAAAGGGGAGTAAGACTCGATGGAGTCGGATGCCTCTCTGATGGCCTTCGGAGCCGAGTCGGACCCGCTCCGAAAAGTGGAAGTCAGGTCGAGCGGCAGGCCCAGAATTGCCGGGAGTCCTTTGTTTACCGGGCCGGGATGACTTTCGAGAAAAATGGGGACCGTCATGTCGTGGATGCTGCTCCTGTGGCGGTGGTCAAGGATGGCCTCCTTGAAGAGGTTTACTACCTACGTACTACGGGAGTGCCTGTTCGAGGGCATCCCGGACGAAAGCAGGCTCGGCAAAAGAGGCCCGATGGACCTCCGGAGTGTAGTAACGCAGGTCTTCGGGAAGATGCGCGCCCATTTCCGCGCCCGCGCCGGTGATTGCGGTACCGCTTCTAAAGCACATCGTGAAGGACCATAGTCCGCCGGGGTAACAAGGAATTACCGCAAAATACGGACGAACGGCAGGTCCGCCGAACACGCTCTTGAGCTTGGCTTCGGCCTCGGCAAATACGGCCGGCATGAACAACGGGCTCTCC
>JAZDOF010000684.1:0-5862 GCA_043799015.1 Pseudomonadota bacterium
GCGTACGCGCTGCGCGTACGTTATCATCTTCTGAACGGTCGGAACATTCCTCTTGACAGGGGGTCTCAATATGGTAGGATGGTTCAGAAGATAAGGAACGAAACAACGGAGGAACCGAAAATGAGAAACGCAGCGCAGGAAATCGAAGAAACAATCTATGACTGGGAAGTGCCCATGAGCGAAAAAGAAGAGGCTGAACTATGGGAAGATGTTCAAGCCCTGATACTTGCCGACGGTCCAGCCGAAGAAGAGTAAAGCAGAATACCGGACCGGCTCCCGTGGTAAGGTAAGCCACGGGGCCGGTCCCACCTCAACTGTGGGCATGTCTGTCCGACAACCCGGCCCTGATTTCCAAACCAGCAAACCAGCAAAAACCCCCACCATCAGCCGTTTTCCTCACTCAACGCACCATCCGCCGACTTCCGGGCCTGCTATGTCCTCCCATAGTCGAGTATACCCGGATGCCATTACGGCCGTTCACGGCCTTCCTGCAAGGCCGGTATCCGGGGAAGGGTCCGAGGGGTTAGGTGATGGTGTGTTTGATGCGTGCTGACGGATCTTGATGGATCATGCCTGCTTGGCCAATATTCGAAGGGTACGCGTACATCAAGGGGCCCACCTAGTCGTGTCACGAACCATGACTCAAGTGTAATTCGTTAGACGCGTCTAACAAAATTAGTACAGACGTGGGAGCGTGCGAGTGATTACCCTCTCCGGTAATAAATTGTAATACCGTGCCCGTGTGACCCTTCGACATTTGCCGGGCCTGCCAGTCATTACTCCCAAACATGATTATAAGGACAACCATCCATCTCGCTAAACGGCTTTCCGTTAACCTCAGTCGCGTTACATCTAACAATATCCACCACGTAGGCCGAACATCCCTTTCCCTTGCACCACTTCGGCTTGACGGGAATAGGCACGGGCTCCGGCTCTGTTGGGGCCTCGTCCTCTTTTTCAACACGATCCTGCAAAAGAACTCCCTTGTAGTAGCCTTCGATGCTCGGGTTCATCGTGTAGTAGCCGGCCGGCATTGCCGAGGCCGTTCTTTGCTGCTTAAAAGCGAACAAATCAATCACGTTTGACGGCCGGGGTTCGGGGTCCGAGGTGTCAACAATCGGGCACGCCTTCAATCGGTCCACGTTGACGGCCGCGGACCCGCGAAGATAATTCAACCTGGGATGGTCGCACAACCGATGCTCTGCGTCGTACCTGCTGCAAACCGTGCCTGGTGGGATTTTCGGGCACGCTATTTGATCGGCGTAAGACTGGTGAGCCTTTAACGATGGTTGAATAGGGTTCGGGTCCGCCGGGTCCGCCGATTCGGGCGCAATCCCCTTCCCTTTTTCACCGTCCCCATAGGGACATTCGGACGCCCCGACAAAAGGTGATTTTACCGGATCTGACCTGCCCGATATCTTGGCTTCGAGTTCTGAGAAGAGTCCCATCGGAGTATTCCTTTTTTTGGTCGGATTCGGGCCGACGATAGAGTTTTTTGAGGCGATTCTATCGGCTAACTACCTGTATTAGCTTCAATTTATCTTCAAGCTCCGGCATGAGTGATAGAGTTGTGATAGACTTTTTGATAGCCACTCTATCACGTAAAACGTTGTATTAATTGTCCTTTTCGTCCGACGATAGAGTTGATAGAGTCTTTTTTCTACCTCTTATATAGGTATTGGTACACTACTCTTATGTACTTCTCTCCTCTATTCTTTACTCTTTTTCTTTCTTCCTACGTATAAGGGAAGAAAAGGAGTCTATCGACTCTATCATAGGGTATAAAAAGTCAATCCATTCAAACACTTAAGTCGATAGAGTTCTTTCAAAAACTCTATCGTAACTCTATCACTCAACTCTATCATCGGCCCAAAAAGCTAGTAGGTATAGATACTTATGCGATAGATTGTCGGCCAAAAACTCTATCATGCACTCTTTTTCCCTTTGTCGGTAAAGGCCCAACCTTCTAACGGCACGAGCCGATACCCGTCTAAACGCAGCATTTTTCCGGCCGTCTTATCGTGGAACTTGGTCTTCAAGAGGATTTCTATCTGAGATCGCAATTCCATCCGGTTCACCCTGACGTTATTCTTGATCCCGTTTTCACCACACCATCCTTGGTAATGTCGAAAAATGGACGACATGGTATGCTTTCCTGTCGAGTCAGGTGTCAGCATGGTCAAGACGTATTCTCGCTCATGGGCCAGTTTGGTTGCGTACTCTGCCTTTGCCTCTTTTGAGCAATCCGATTCAAGGAATAAGCCCCTGTCCCTTAGCCTTTTCCACGCGACGATCAAGTGGTTGAGTATGCCGGATAATTGGGCAGGCTGCGTCAGTCTTGAAACTAGGTCGTGATCCTGTTCGGCTGCCGAAAATGAACGAAGGAGCTTTAATATAATCCACCTGCCCAACCAGCCTCCCGTCGAGTCATTCGCTGATGGGATCTTGTTGCACGCAAACATGAACTTGGCGAATACCCTGATATCAAAAACCTTTTCGTACTTATCGTCCACCTTTAGGGCTTTCACGCCGTCGATCATTCGCTTGATCTCACCTGAATCTTGAAACTTGGACGTGTTTGCGTCCAGGCACGCCACCACCTTCTTGTCTCGCAATTGCGATTTCATGAATCGTTCGGTCCATTGTGCCGGTTGCATTTCGATGCCTTGGTCTTCGCCAAGGATGGATAGAAGTACTTGCAGGATGACGCTTTTACCGTTATTTCCCGATGGTCCGACGAAGATCAATCCCTTCCGGAATCGGGTCTCTTCGGTCAGGCAATACCCCATAAACTCCTCAAGCAAATTTTGATCCTCTTTCGTCATGATCTGATCAAGAAACTGGGTCCAGTCCGGGCATTTGGCATCGGGGTCATAGACGACAGGAAACTGTCTCGTGATGAGCATATTCGGGGAATGCTCAATGGTATTTCCGTCGCCACTGATATCAATCACGACGTTTTGAAGGCTTAACAAGTGGCTCGGGTTCACGGCGTCGGGGTTCGAAGGAATTAATCGGTACTTCAGTTGACGAAGGTATTCTTCGGCATCGAAACTTTTGCAGTGTGGGCCGACAACTGAATGGATTCTTTTTCGGATTTCTTGATCGTTTAGAGGCTTGTAGTAAGACCCGTTCCATTCGCAAACGGCGCCCTCTGAGGCTATTGTAGGACACCGTTGAAGTTGCTCTATTACCTCGTCGCTTGAGATTGGAATAGGCCGGAGACTTGTCTTGTCGGCAATAAGTCGCTCTTCCGTCAGTCTTGCCAGTGTCTCACTATGCTCGAACTCCCAGAATCGAGTCCAAGCCCATGCCGGTTGAAGGTCGCGGAAGTCACGATATATGTGGGGCGCTTCTCTGTAGGCTATTTGGAGCGCTGTGCGGTATTGCTCGCTACTCCAAAGGGATTCATCGCAACGGCGGGCCATGTTCTCGAACCGAGAAAGGCATGCTGATATGAATCTATTCCTCGTGTATGGCCAGTCAGCATCCGTTGGGGCCTTTATCCTGATGACGTTCTCTGGGGTGCCAGCATCATTGACACGAGACACCTTTGATGGGTCCAAGCATCCAATTAACAACTCCATCAAGAGCGCTTCACGGGCCAGGTCACGCGATTTAGGTATATCATCAAGGCGATAATGTCGGCCGGTCACCTGTTCAAAGATTGAAAAAAGGCTTTCATCGAAGCTGTAAGCTTGGCGTTTCTCGCCTTCACCTGGTTTGTTAGGATTACCATACGACCAATCGACTCCAGGTCCCCTTGTCTCGGTCCCTTCGTCGGTTGAATTGGTTTGTTCGTCGGTCCTTCGCTCCTGTTCACCATGATTCATATTGCCTGTCCCCTTTGCGTTCGCATCTTCCTTGTCGAATCCCCCGAATGCCGCGGCCGCCTCCGATGCAACGGTGTCATAATCTTCGTGAGTGTCTGCGCTGTACGTTCGATGATTGTTCGTGAGGGTCACGCCATACCGTTCGGCAAGGCCCTTGATTGCATCGCCCGTAGAGCAGTTGTGTCGAACCATATAGAGATCAATGATGCTCCACCTTTGGGAGGTCTTGCCGTCGGGCCGTGCGTTGGGCGGGGGGCATTGGCGTGAATGACAGAATCCGAATCCGTTATCAATTTGGAAGCTCTCGTCTTCGTCGGGATGATCCGGGCTCGGACAATGGCAATTGCCGTGATCGTGGTATCGGTCGGGGTATAAGTCTCGGAAAACGGTCTTGAAATCAATCCGGCTTTTCAACAAAGATATGTTGTCTTCGCCTGAGTATTGGCCGGCTGATTGGTGGCTATGGGAAGATGAATCAACGAATTCTTCTCTTGTCGGCTCCTTGTCCTTGGCAACTTTCGGTTCTTCCTCTTCATGTTCATAACGGGGAGCGGTCTCGGCAAGATGCCTAAGCATCTCCCGTGCCTTCTCCGTATCCCCTATCAGCTCAACCCAGTCGCTTATGTCGCCCTTGTATTTCAAGCATGGCAATTCAAGGATACGTACGCTTGCTGCATGGTCCGCAAGGCTCTGACACACATCATGAGCGTGAGAAAACCCGGCGTTATCGCAATCGGGTATCACGATGACATGCTTGCCTTGCAGGTGCCGGTTGATATCATGTTGAGCCACCAAGCCGGGCCATGAACCGGCGCCCTGGGGGCCACATGTCCCGACAAAGCCAAGTGTCTTGAGGGTTTCGGCGTCTTTTTCGCCCTCTGTGACGAAGACGATCTTTGAGGCAATGACCCGCTGTAATCCGTAAAGCACGAGCCGACAACCTTCTGTGCCAGATGTCCAAAGGCCGTGTCCCTCGTACGTCCATTGCTCGAATCTCTTTTTCTTTTTTGCTCGGTTTTCGTATCGTGACGACTTGTGGAGCGGTTCACCGTGTTCGTCGGTGTAGATGTAATTACAGATGTAGACATACTCGTCCTTAGCCGCAGCATCCATCCCCTCGGGAACATGTCCGGGTTCCGGTTCGGCCTTAAAATCGCTTGCATTTACTTGGTTTTGATGTATTCTGTCCTTAGAATTCAGTCCATCATCATTGTCGTTTTCAGTTTCATGAATGCCCTCGGTAGCCCCACCGCGGGCGTTTTCATTTTCAGGCATCGGACCGTCGGTGGGCATGGTCGCATTTACGTTCAATGAACTCATCACTAATTCTCCTTGATAAAATGCTTATTTGTGTAGTCATGCTAGTTATTTACCTCCGTTAAATTCGCTTCAATTGCCTCATTTTCTCGCCATAACCCCTCCGGCAGGGCTCATCTATCCTCTAGTCTCCGAAAAGATCAATCATTCCGTGGTGTTGGTTGGTGATTGGTAAGTTGGTGGATGATTACCCGTGCCTGCCGGAAAGGCACGGGCCTTATACGATAGGTGTGGGGAATGGTTGTAGAGAGCGCGTACGCTCTATGATGCCTCACCGAACAACCCGGCCTGCCGTGGTGCATTCCGGGCCGTCAATGCCGCATCGCAGCGCTTCCGGGCAATGTCGCAATATTTCTCTGAGGTATCTATCAAAACCGCATGACAACCCAACTTGACGGCAGCCATGCCCGTGGTCCCGGAACCGCAATAAGGGTCGATCACTGTGCATCCGGGCCAGCCGTTGAATCTAATGATGTTCTCAGGGAGTGCCAACGGGAACGGGCATGGATGGTCACGCCGTCCAGCGGATGTTGACGGGATACCCCAGATGGATTGCGTCAGCTCAAGAAATTTATCTTTGGACAACCACGGACTAGCAGGCCGTCCGTTGTTCAATGTGATCAGGGCATCTCTCGGGATAGCGATCTTTCCGGGCTTGGTCCCGGTGATAATCCACTCGTGACGGTCTCGGATGTGCCCTCCTCCCGGATAT
>JAZDOF010000712.1:0-2398 GCA_043799015.1 Pseudomonadota bacterium
CTAATCGTGTCCGCCTGTCAGTGAAGGCGGGCGTTTGGCTACCAAAGGCCTGAAAAATATTGACCCTTGATTTCTTTGTGCCTTTGTGTCTTCGTGGTTTATTCTTCGCCCATCGTGGTGAACCATCACCGTATAGGATACCCCTATCATGGTCAACGCTATCTCGTATTGAACGTCTCAGGGTTTTCCCCTCGCGTCCGAAATCAAGACGATCGCGGACAACGCTAGTGCGACGATACACATAAGCCCGCCAAATATAAAGGCGTTCTCGAATCCCGCAATAACGGAGTCCAGGACCGCTCCGCCTTCGCCGGAGAGATGCTCGGGCGAACAAACCCCGCCAGGTACGGATCGCGAAAGAATCAGTTCGAGAAAGGCGACTCCGAAGGCGAGCCCCAAGGTGTTGACCGTGTTGAAGATACCGGAACCCATGCCGTGCCTGTCATCGGGAACGGCCTTCATAGCCTGATTATTGTTGGGTGATACGAACATGCCGTAGGAAAATCCGAACCAGATTAAGAAAAGAACCGATGGGACCAGGCTCGGCCTATCCAGGAACCATGCGAAGTAAAAGGAGCTGAGTGCCGCGGAAGCCATCGCCGCGGTGGCCGGATAGCTCGGTGGAACCCGATCCGACAATCGCCCGGCCATAAGACCGACGACCAACGCGGTCGCTGAGTTGATCAGGAGCAGCAACCCTACGCTCGTCGTGTCCAGCCCTTTTACTCCCTCCAGGTAAAAGGGCATAAGGAATGCATTGCCTCCCATAAGCATGTACCCGAAGAATGCGGCCAGTGTGGGAAAGGCGAAGCGCCGGTTACGAAAAAGCTCGAAGTCCAGCAAAGGTTCCTCGCATCGCCTTTCCCTAATCACGAACGCAGCTATGGAAAGGAGTCCGACCGCCAACAGGCCCAAAGTTGCGCGGGAGGTCCACCCCCAATCCCCTCCTGTGGTCAGGCCGTAAAGAACGGCCGAGAAGCCGATGAAGCTCAACAAGATGCCCGGAATATCGCTACCGCTGCGACCGGCCGGAGAGACTACGGATCCGTGGATTCCCGTGGGTAGTGACCGGAGAGCCACGACCGCGGCGACGATGCCCACGGGAATGTTGATGATGAACACCCAATGCCATGACAGGTAATCATTTATGAATCCTCCGAGAGGAGCGCCCACGATAATGCCCGACATGGCCGCGGTGGTGAGGACCCCGAACGCCTTTCCCGTCATATTTGACGGAAGAAACGTCGGGATGATCGCGTATCCGGCCGAGATGAGCATTGCCCCCCCGAGGCCTTGGACAAGCCGTGCATAAATCAGCACCTCGATGGTCCACGATGCCGCGCAACAAAGCGATCCGATGGTGAAAAGAGCGTAACCCCACACGAAGACCTTTCGTAGCCCTATTCGATCCCCCAGCCTTCCGAAAAAGAGAAGAGTACTGGTGCCTACCACGAGATAGCCGATGACCGTATGGGACGCCTCGGCGATTCCCACGTTGAAGTATCTCGAAATGGTCGGCAGGGAGATGTTGACAATGTAGGTGTCCAACTTGGACATAAAGGCCGCGAAGGCCACACTCCAAACAATTCCCGAGTATCCTCGTGCAATCCGGGACGTGGTTCCCGCGGCCCGCAAATCGTCATGTTCCATGGTTACTCCCTTGAAAGCCGCTGCCGACAGTCATACTATCTATACACCGGTTGCCCACGGTTCGCTCCTTTATTCCGTGTTGCGGATTGGGAGCAGAAGAAGAGTAAACGACCGGCGTCACCGACCGCACCATGCCGCTCGGCGTCGAGCTGATGCGGCCGTAATGATCCGCCTTTCAGGAGCTGCCGATGAATGAAGAAACAAGGGATTGGTTGGTCGATGTGATAAGCGGGTTCGTGAAGAACTCCCCCGAAAACTCGCTGAAAATGGAACACGACGAGAAGGCTTGGGACGAGGTTCTAATCGGTCTTTCCTCCGGGGCCGATGAGCTTTTTGAACGGTACAAGGACCTGGTGGGGGAAAACCACTGGACGCCCCTCGAAGCTTTTTCCAAGGGGTTTCCCGGCGTGGTCGCAACCGCGGATGAGCTGACGGTGATCAGTTGGGTCCTCCCCCAAAACCCGCGGACCAAGGCCGACAACCGCAAAGAAGATTTCTACCCCTCGCGGCGCTGGGTTCAGGCGCGATTCCCCGGTGAGGAATTCAACAGCCTGCTTAGGCGCCATGTGGTAAATGAGCTTGGCGGCCGTGGAATACGAGCCGTTGCCCCATTGCTCCTACCGGAGTGGGCTTGGGGAAAATCGGAAAAGTATGTGTACTCCTCCAACTGGTCGGAGCGTCACGCGGCCTATGCATCCGGCCTTGGTACGTTCGGGCTTTGCGACGGCCTGATAACGACCAAAGGCAA
>JAZDOF010000748.1:0-2980 GCA_043799015.1 Pseudomonadota bacterium
CGTGGCTTCCGGCATCGAATCATCGCTCTGCCCCCGTGAGAGCGTACGAAGATCAGTGTGCTCTTCCACCTGACTGATCGGCGGCTATTCGGAATCCTGATCCAAGCGACCCTCCCGTCGCCAATAGACCCACTCAGAAAGGCCCCAATCCTGGAGGCGCGCCGGGAAATCATGTCTCATCATCGGCATCTTGATGTCCACATCATCGCCCAGGCTTTCCCGCATGTCCTTTATTACCTTGTCGAACAGCGGCGCTGCATCCTTGTCCGTAACAGGACCGTGGAAAAGCGCTAGAATCATGACTGAACGGTCTATCCAATCCCAACCAACGGTCACGCCTCGCAAAGAGGGAGGGACGACATCCAGAAGGGCCTGCTGAAGTGACAAGAGGACTTTGACACGGAAAGCTATTTCGTCCTTATTCATGGCTGCTGCTCCAGAGATTTCCGGTTAACTGCGTCGGACCCATTGCTTACGAAACGAGTCGGTCATTCTGCGGCCAAGTTCAAGGCTCCCGATTCGCACCCGGAGCGGATGCAGGACAAGGCGTCCAGCATCCGCATCCGCTGGTTCCCACGGACGGCATACCGAATTCGGGCCGGCAAGCGCCGGCGGATGGGGACCGCCTCTTCTTGACGCGCTGCCATGCCGGCTAAGCAACAGGCACGTTCAAGCGCCGTGACGGTGAAGCGGCCGCGTTCCACGGCCTCAGCGGGCCCGGAATGCCCACGAGGTTTTCTCTTAGTAAGAAACGGCGGAACCCGCCAATCATCGAAGGCGATTCAGCGTAGGCCCCGAAGGAAAAACCCAGTCTCAGAAGTTCTCCCGGCGCCTATATACCCACTCTTTGAGTGTCCTGTCCATGAGGGGAGCAGGGAAATCATACCTCTCAACCGAGAACTCAACGGCCACATCTCCCCCTAGAGCCGAGAATACTACGGCGTCCGCCTCGAACATTAACTCCCGATCTTCGTCCGAAATCGGACCATCGTAAAGGCATCGAATCAGGACGGATAACTCCTCCCAACTCCAACCGACGGTAACGCCTCTCAAAGCCGGAGACACTCCAGCTAGGAGTCCTCTCCGCAAGGACAACAGAATGTGTTTCCGAAATCCGACTTCGTCGGCAAACTTCATGACAACTCCTAGTGAAGCACCGGAACCACGTGGACGCCGCTCGATCCGTAGTGGATCGCGCCTTTTGTGGTCGGGGTCAACAATCCAGTTTCGTCGTCAAAATCATATCCGAGGACTCTGCCGAAGTCCACTGTCTCACTGTATCCGGGAGATCCGGGCTTACCGGAACTGCGCAGCCGCGGCTGGCCTGTGCCTGCCAGTTTGTCCACCAATTGCTGGAGTTCTTCGGGAGGCACGGACACCGGGCTGCGGCCGGGCTGATAATCGTTGTGCCCGGCGATATGTTTTCCTTGCTGACCCCAATGGATGGGGTGACGTGAGTTTGAATTCACCGCCATCTGTTCCGCGTTCCGTATCTGATCCTTCACGGTCGTCTGGGCCTGGGCTATGCCGGCGACCCATTCCGCCCCTTGATCAATAAGCTTAAGGAGCCGGCCTAGGTAGGGAAACCTGTAACTCACGGCTTCTCGCGCGACACTGGACATACTCTTGGTCCTTTGGATCATATCCCAGGAAGCTTCCGCGACCTCACGCGAGCGGCCGAACAGCCCCATCCATCTTACATATGTCTCCTTGTCCTGTAGCATCTGTGAGCGGTGCCATCCTCTGGGTGGGATTAGTCCGACCCAGGAACCGGTCTGCGGGTCCCTCATTCCGGTGAAAACCGCACCGGCAGCGGCCAGGGCATCCATACTTGGTGCCAGGACCTTTGTTCCGGCTCCGGAAGCAAGGCCCGGACTGCCGATTGCCTCGGTGTACACACCGTCACAAAGCCCTTTCCAGAAAGGGTCGTCAAGAAGATCATCAAAGTCTTTTGTGTCGGGCACGGGTTGCCCCGAGACCATTCTCCACCGCCCCAACTGATAACCCGCGTCATAGCGTTCCTCATCGGTTCCGCCTTGGGGGCGTAGCTTGGTGAACTCGTCCACTAATGTCTGACTCGACGTTTTCGCTTCGTCACCGGAGGCCTCGACCTCGGTCCCAGGCTTGTCGAGCGTGCCGTCAAGCTCTGATCCCGAGGCGGCATTTACGAATGCATCCTGTGCTTGCACCTCCTCTCCGGGCTGGTCCAAGGCGGGCTCAATGCTGCCGGAATCGCCTAAGTCGTCGTTCCGACCGTGGAGATCCGTCCCGTAGAGCGTCTCTTTGTAGTCACCAAGGTCGAAGTTGCTTGGATCATAGCCACCTGCGTCATACTCACTCACGAAGCTGTCGCTGAGGAAACATTCGCCTGAAACAAAGTCGCTTGTGTCGAAATTGACCGGATCAATACCTCCGTTTTGGTAAAAGTCCTCCATCGCGGAGTAGCTGTTGCCGTATTCGTATGTGACCGGATATTCCTTTTTGACCTCGTAGGTCTTGGTAACCTCGTACAGGGTATCGCCTTCCGCCTCGTAATAAGATTCCGTGACATCCTCTGTGACGACATAGGTGAAGGATATCTCTTCGCCGGTGTCGCTGAGGTTCGTAATGGATTCGGTGATGCCGTAATCGTGCTGCGTTTGGTAGCGCTCGGACGCCGCGTCGTCGCTCGTTTGCGCGACATCAGCCGCGGAGGCGTACGTGCCCGTGAGGTACTCGTACATTCTTTTGGCATAACCCCTCGGCGCCTCTTCAGGATCCGCAGGAGTCAAGCCCGCGTTCGCCATGGCGGTATTCCGGTTGGTGTCGGCCATACGCCGTACGGCTTCCACCAGGGCCCCCACCACTCCTCCGGTCTGAGCCACGAGGGCTAACCACCAGTTGTTTTCCGAGCCGGAATCTTCAGACGGATCTTCGCCTCTAATTAGGACGAAGCAATTCGTTTAACTATTTGATAGGACATGTCAATATATTCCGACGT
>JAZDOF010000768.1:0-2087 GCA_043799015.1 Pseudomonadota bacterium
AAACCGGCTCACGGAAGGACTCAAGGAGCCTGCCGGCCGCTTGGCCGACATGGTCTTCATTAATCGCGTGTGTCTCGCGTGTCTCTGCTTCGTACAATTGCAGCCGACCGAAGATTGGATCATCACGGAAGCCGAGCCGCCTCATTTAGAGGCTATATTCAGGCGCCCCATCCAGGCCGTGGAGCTTATGAAATCGGTTGAGGCCGTGGGCTGACTCGGGGCCGGTTATGGCCGTTGCGGAAAATCTTGTCCTTATTACGAGTCCTCACCGCGTCTCTCCAGCCGAAGTCGGAGAGGGAACGGTCGAAGAAAAGCTCGGCAACCGTAATCGATCACGGCCACCGGCAAAGAATGAACCACGATTACACAAAGAAATCATAGGCCCGCAAAACCCTATCGGCGGATCCGGTTCGTGCCTGAAACGGATTCCATGTGGCGTTTCCCCTGGTCCTCTTTGTCTTGGTGACTTCGTGGTTTGGTTTTCCGGGTGTAACGAATAGGTCGTGGTGAACGCTTACCGGCAGAGAGTCGTCGGTCTTCTCCGTAGGGACGTTCCATATCTCTATTTCACATAGGAGCAAGTCAATGAGACGTGATCGCAATTCCCAAAGCGACGGCACGCTGGGGAGGCGGCGGTTTCTGGAGATCGCAGCGGCGGTGGGATGTGTCGCCGTCTTGGGTCACTCGGACTACTGCCGGGCACAGACCCTCAAAAGGATCTCCGTGGCTACCGGTGGTATGGGAGGAGTGTATTTCCCCTTGGGCGGGGCCATAGCCGCGGTCGTTACCAAATACGTACCGAACGTGGAAGCCGCGGCCGAAGTAACCGCGGCTTCCGTGGACAATTGCAAGCTGGTCGGTGCGGGTAGATCCGATCTTGGAATCGTCATGGGCGATACCGCGTACGACGCGTGGGCTGCTGCCGGAAAATTCAAGGAAAAGCTTCCGCTGCGCAATCTCGCAGTCCTCTATCCCAACGTCATGCAGATCGTCGTGCCACAAGGAAAGCCCATCAAGAAAGTTGCCGACATGAAAGGCAAAACAGTCTCCACGGGCGCGCCGGGAAGCGGCGTGGAAATAATGGCCTTGCGCATTCTCGAAGCCGAGGGCCTAGACCCCAACAAGGATTTGAAAAGAGACCGATTGGGGGCCTCCGAATCGGCCGGTGCGCTCAAGGACGGCAAGATCGACGCTTTCTTCTGGTGCGGAGGAGTACCGACGGCCTCGGTCTTAGACTTGGCAGCGTCTCCGGGCATGAAGATATCTTTCATACCCAACGCAGGTTCCATCGAAAAGATGACCGCTAAATACGGCCCGGTGTATTATCCCACAGCCCTATCGAAAGGTGCCTATCCAGGGCTCGAAGAAGACGTGCCGGTGGCCGCGGTGGCCAACTTACTGATCGCTCACGAATCCATGGACGAAAAATTGGCTTACGGGATACTGTCCTCCATCTTCGACCACAAAGATGAGCTCGTTGCCGTACACAAGCAGGCTGAAAGCGTGGATATCAAAAGGGCCGTCCAGGGGTCGCCGATCCCGTTTCACAAAGGTGCCGTCAAATTCTTCAAGGACAAGGGTCTGAACGTTCCCGCATGATGTTCCGTCGTGTCAAGGGGACCCTGATCGTGGTCTCCTTGACCGTGCTCGCCGCCGCGGCATTGCCGGCGTGGGGGATTTACCGGGACCGCCCGGTTCTGGACATAGGAAACGGACGGCATTTGATACCGGTTTCCAAAGGCGAAATATTCCGTCACTCGTACGTTCAATCCATGTACGACGTGCCTGTGACCGAGAAGTTCCAAATAGAGGACGGGTATTTCAGGCTGATCCAAGTAGTTACCGAAAGCGATGCGGTGCTGGTCTATTTGGGATTGGAACGGGGCAAGGAACCGAATGACGCCGGCAGATTCGTCGAATTTACAATTCCTCTTGGGAGTATCGGTAATCACGTGATCTCGGTCCCCGGTCGCGACATTCCCCTCGGAACGGGTGAAAACCAAACGGGAAGTACCTCGGTTAAGCTGCGTAAAATGACATGGGCTGAATGTTTCTTAACTTTTTTTTCGGGGATGGAGCATGGAAGA
>JAZDOF010000782.1:0-5661 GCA_043799015.1 Pseudomonadota bacterium
CCGTCGCGGCCGACGGCAGGCTGGCGCTCACGCGGACCGAGCAGGCACCCCCGGTCCGGGTCGAGCGCGCGGGCCGCTCGGTCGACGTGCTGCCGCTGCGCCCCGGCAAGAAGCTCTCGCTCAAGTGGCCGGGGCCGAGAGCGCCGGCCCGCGCTCTGTCGGGGGGCAATCAACAAAAGCTGCTGCTGGGGCGCGCTCTTATCGCTCAATCGCGGCTGTGGGTGCTGGATGAGCCCACTCGCGGCATAGACATCGCGGCCAAAGTCGACATCTACGAGCTCATCGGACGGATGGCCGCTGAGGGGAAGGCCGTTCTCATCATCTCTTCAGATCTGCCGGAGCTTTTCGGAATCACCGACCGAATTCTGGTGATGCGCCGGGGCCGCCTCGTTGCGGACCTCGTCACCTCGGAAACCACCCGGGAGGCGGTGATGCAACACGCCGCAGTGGACAAGGACCGCACATGAACAAGCTCGTTCGAGAACTGCTGCCGTTCGGGAGCCTCTTCCTGCTCATCGCGGTCTTGTCGCTTTGGCAGCCGGACAGCTTTCTGACTCTCGACAATTTCCTCAACGTGCTGCGCCGCTCATCGGTTTACGGCATCATAGCCGTGGGAATGACTTTTACCATCATCTCCGGCGGCATCGATCTTTCCGTGGGCTCCCTCCTCGCGTTGTGCGGCATGTGCGCGGCCGGAACAATGATCGGGCTCGGCGGCGAGGCCCCCTCTTTGGGAATGACGGCTCTGGGGACCGCGGTCGGGCTCCTGACCGGCGCTGTGGGCGGTCTGGTCTCGGGTGCGTTGATCTCCGAGCTTAAGCTCCAACCGTTCATTGCCACCTTGGGCACCATGAGTCTTTACCGCGGAATAGCGCTGGTCATGTACGACGGCCAACCGATAAACGTGTCGTCTTACCGCTACCTTGGCGAAGGCACCGTGCTCGGGATACCGGTCTCGGTGATCCTGTTCTTGGTCGTGATCCTCCTAGCGGGGGCAGTGTTGCAGTTCACCCGTTTCGGTCGTCACACCTATGCCATCGGTTCCAACGTGGAAGCCGCGCACCATGCCGGTGTTAAGGTCGACCGAACTCTGATCGGAATCTACACTCTCGGAGGCCTGCTCACCGGGCTCGGCGCGATGATTGCCATGAGCCGAACCGTCTCGGCACAACCCACCGCGGGCGTGGGCGCAGAGCTCGACGTCATTGCCGCTGTGGTCATCGGCGGAGCGAGCCTCTCAGGCGGCCGAGGAACAATCACCGGGACCATCGTAGGCACCTTGCTCATTAGCTTCTTGCGTAACGGATGCACCCTCGTGGGCATCTCGACGAACGCTCAATTGATTGTGATCGGTGTGGTGATCGTCCTCGCTGTGGCGGTGGACCAATTTACCCTACGCCAAGCGGGCGACGCAGCATGAGTAAGGCTCGAACTCGCGTGACACGGCACTGAGTTTTGGCGGAGAGATGGCCGATCGTTATCGGAATCCCTCGATGATTGGTCCGTTACGCGTCGCCCTTGCCGTGAGAATACCGGTCGGGGGAAGGCCCGCCGATACCAGGACGATTCCTATGTTCGCCGCCACCTTTAGGTCCGCATTTCCGGTCCACTCTCCGTAGAAATAAATGGGCAATCCAAGGACTATTCCCAGAGTAACGCCCCAGAACACTCCCCACGGCGGTATGGCTTTCAAGAAAAGGGTCATTATGGTGGGGGCCAGGGTCGAAGAGCGCAGGGTGCCATAGAACAGGAACAGGCTGAGGATGGTGATGCCCGGTATAACTGCGATCCCCACGGCCGCAGCGGAAATGCCCACCACCGATCGCCTGGAGATGGTAAGCATTCGAGGTTCATCGGCCGCGGGGTTGACGTACCGGCGGTAGACGTCCACGGCTATCAGGGACCCTCCCGCGCATATTGCCGCACCGCCCGTGGACGCGAGACTGCACAAGACCACGATGACGAAGACGATGATCCCGCCGTTGGGGAGCAGGTTCAATACTACGTAAGGCGCGATCTGCTGGGCCGTCGTCTTGCCCGCGTAGACATCCGCCGCAATCGAGGGATTGCCCGCGGCCGTGAACCCCAGCAAGCTCATGCTTAGAGGGACTACGGCAAACAACGCGGCCCCTAGAAGGAACCCCTTCACCAGATTTCCTTCGGAAAATGCGAAAGCCCGCTGCCAGAATTTTTGATCGCCCACCGGTCCGCTCATCAACCCTATGGTCACCGTGATGCCGAAGGTGTAGGCCACATGGGGATCGAAGATATTCCCGAATTCCCCCGTGAAACCGCCCAGGCCGGCCTTGACGGTGCTTATGCCGCCGCCCGCGATTACCACGGCAGGCACCAGGAGAGCGATGCCGGCAAAAATCATGATGAGTTGGAGGACTTCCGTCCGTATCGAGGTGTAGAGACCGTCGATAAGCGAATAAGACGTGAACACCACGGCGATGATCACCACGGACCATGTGTACGGAGTGCCGCTTATGGTCTCAAGCAACGTTGCGCCGGCAATGAGTTGTACCGCGAGGGAACAAACCTGCAAACCGAGGAACGAAAACAGATAGACCAAGTGCGTCTTGGTGTCGAACCGAACGGCAATGTATTCAGGAAGCGTGTAACCTTTTGGAAAGACCTTTCTTATTCGTGCCGCGAGAAAGGCGAAGACCACGAGACAAGCCACGTTCGGAACGGTAAACCACATGATGCCCGGAAGCCCTTGCTGGTATGCCTTCTGGGCCGCGATAAACAGTGACGGCGCCCAGACCCAGGTCGCCGCAACGCTCATGCCCCCGACGACCGTGCCGACGGATCGCTTTGAAACAAGGAAAAGCTCCAACCCACGCGAGTACCGCCTAACCAAACCGGCGGTCAACATCACCAGCGCAAAACCGGCAATTATGGAAAACAACAACGACTTGGTCATTGAGGCACCCCTTTGGAATCGTCGGTCTCCGAGAAACGCGCGGCAATCCGGGTGCGACAGGGACGACGCCTTGCCGATCCGGGCCTACGCCCCAGCGAGAACATATACGATACTACGGGGATAATGTTAAGATGTGATGTTGATAAGCCTATTACTGAAGTGATTTTCTTGGCTGGGGGACAAGGATTCGAACCTCGGCTCCCGGGGCCAGAACCCGGTGTCCTGCCGCTAGACGATCCCCCAGCACAAAAAGAGATTATAGGAAACCCGGGATCGACTGTCAAGATATATTTTAGGGGTGGGGGCAACCATTCACTATTGTGGGGCAGGCCGGCAAGCCTGCGCCACGTTGAGATTGGAATTTCACGCCCGTAAGTGAAGGGTTACGGGTGGGGTAAGGGCCTCAACACATCCTTTCCGCGAGACGCCGATTTTGAGGCTGATGCATGAAAGGCCCTTCCTCTTAAGAAAGAGCCTTTCAGCGAAAACGAATCTACATTGTAAATCCGCGTAGTTGGGTAAACGTTCGGCTATTTGCCCGCGGCGTGCTTCCAGTACTTGGCCGGATCGTCGGTCACGAGGTAAATGACTCGAACTTCATCCGCCTTAATGGCTTGGGCCTTGGGAAAGGTCTTTTTCAGGTCTTCGACTCGCTTCTTTACCATATCGAGGACCTTGTCACGCTCGCCGAAAAACATGGCCCCCGTGGGGCATGACTTGACGCACGCGGGGATCATTCCTTCGGTCACTCTATCGACGCACATGGTACACTTGACCAGCACACCGGTCTTTTCGCTCTTTCTCGGGATGTTAAAAGGGCACCCCTGAAGAGTGGCCTTGAAGTCCAAGTCCTTGGTCGCAGGGGTGAAGACCACCGCACCGGTCTTATCGTCCTGCACTATTTCTTCGTTTTCCGCCTTTTCCATGCAACCGGGGCTCATGCAGTGGCGGCACTGTTCGGAGAAGAAATTCCAGTATACCTTCTTGTCCGCTCCGGTCCCTTCACTGTAGCGCACCACCTTATAGGTGTCCGCCGAAAGGTCCTGCGGGTTTTCATAGCTCCCCACGTTCTTGGTCGGAACTCCGGGAAGCCTGTTCCATTGCTTACACGCTATCTGACACCCCCGACATGCCGTGCATTTGGAGGTGTCAACCATGATTGAGTATCCTTCGGACATCGTGGGTGCCTCCTTATGCCTTCGTCACATTGACCATGAACGCCTTGGATTCAGGGATCATGGTGTTGGGGTCGCCGACGTTGGGGGTCAGCAGGTTTGAACTTTCCCCGCCGTCCTTCGGTGTAATCCAGCCGAAGCACCACGGCATGCCCACCTCGTGTACCTCCATGCCGGCAATTTTGAACGGCTTAAATCTTGTAGTTACCAGAGCCGTACAGTCCAACTTTCCTCGGGCCGAACTCACCGTTACCTTTTCCCCGTTCTTGATTCCCCGCAGTTTGCCCAGTTCCTCGCTGATCTCTACGAACATCTGAGGTTGGGCCTCTATCAACCACGGCTGCCAACGGGTCATAAGGCCCGTCTGCCAATGCTCCGTGACCCGATAAGTGGTCGCGACGAATGGGAAGCGAGGATCGCATGTGAAATGCTTGTCCATGTCACCCTTGAATATCTTGATCGTCGGGTTGACCATTTGCTTGGAAAACTCGTTTTCCTTGACCGGACACTCCAATGGCTCATAGTGCTCGGGGAACGGCCCGTCGTTAAGGCCCGGCCCGAAAATACTCGATATCCCGTCGGGCTTCATGATGAACGGCAATTTGCCCTTCTCCTTGTCCGCCGACGGGGGCCACGGACCATCCGGCACATCGCCCACCCATTTTCCGTCCGCCCATTTCAAAAGCGGCCGCTTGGGATTGTACGGCTCGCCCTTGGGGTCGCACGACGCCCTGTTGTAAAGGACCCTGCGGTTCACCGGCCAGCACCAGGACCATTGAGGAAAGAGTCCCAGACCTGTGGGGTCGTCCTTCTTCCTGCAGGCCATCATGTTTCCCGCGTCGGTATAGCTGGCGCAATAGATCCAGTTTCCACATGATGTGGAGCCATCGGCCTGGAGCAAAGCAAAACCCGGTACAAGCGACCCCTTCTTGTATTCCGTTTCCTTCCCGGTCGGATCCTTAATCTTCTTGTCGACCAGCCAGTAACCGTTGATCTGCTTGGCTACCTTATGGGCGTCGAAGTGGCCCTTTTCGTCTACGTAATCCCACTTCAGGTTGAGAATGGGATCCGCGAACTTGCCGCCGTCCTTCTTGTACAGTTCCGCGATCTTCTTAAAGAGATCGAACAGAATATCGCCGTCGGGCTTCGCGTCTCCGGGCGGATTCCCGGCCTTGTAACGCCATTGGGCCCACCGGCCGCTGTTGACTATGCTGCCTTCCTTTTCCATGGAAGCGGCGCGGGGCAGGAAGAACACCTCGGTCTTGATCTTCTTGGGGTCCATGTCCGGACCTTTCCAGAAGGACCCGGTTTCGTTCTCGAAGATGTTCACGTTGACAAGCCAATCCAGCTTGCCCAAAGCCTGGCGTACCTTGTTCGCGTTGGCTCCTGAACATGCGGGGTTTTGCCCCCAAGAGAAAAATCCTTTGATTTCGCCCTTGTACATGGAATCAAAGAGATTCAGCCACGAGAAATTCTGGCCGTCATCGATCTTCGGCAGCCAACCGTAACCGAAGTCGTTCTCCTTTGTCGCCTTGTCGCCGAAAAACGCTTTGAGCA
>JAZDOF010000785.1:0-5477 GCA_043799015.1 Pseudomonadota bacterium
GCTCAAGGACGTCACTGCCGATCACCCAATCCTGGATGAGGACAAGTACTACGCGATCCTTCTGATGGATGGGGATCGCATGGGACGACTGGTCAACGGCGAAACGCTCGCTTCGCGTTGGCGCACAGTCCTGCATCCCGACTTGGTTTCACGTCTGGAACGGACTGATTTCGCAGCCAAATACCGTCGGTTCTGGAAGGAGCGGTTGGAAAGCCGGCGATTGTTGGCCCCTCAGACGCACGCCGCAATATCGGAAGCCCTTGGGGACTTCTCCCTGTATACCGTGCCTGCGGTGATCGGCGAGTGTCATGGTCGCCTGATCTATGCGGGCGGTGACGATGTCTGTGCCGTAATGCCGTTGTCCACCGTGATGGATGCGGCGCGGAGGATTGCCTTGTGCTATTCCATGGGATTTGTCTTCATTCAGGAAAAAGCCGGCCGGGTGCCGGAGGAGGTATCGAGGCATTGGACGCCTGCGCCGGGGCGACTCGCCGTTCACCTAGGACAAGGGGATGACATATCCATTTCTGCCGGCATTTTAATCTGCCATCACAAGAAGCCGTTATCCGCTGCTATGCGGCGCGCACACGAGGTTTTGAATCTGGCCAAGAATATGGGCGGGCGCAACGCACTGGCCTTGGAACTACAGAAAAGGTCTGGAGGGGCGAGACGATTCATTGTGGGCTGGGATGAGACCCCTATCAAGGAGCTGTTTCCGGCCGCATCGATGGACGGGATGAACGGGAATCGCCTCCTCGATCATTTCTTCGCGGCCGCGAAGGCTTTGTCCACAACCCAAGGCCGCCGTTTAAGCAGTTCTCTTGTTTACCGCCTTGAGGAATTCCGGCCGGGCTTGGAGGCAATCGTCGGCGAAAGGCCGGGGGATTTGGTTAAGTTCCTGATCAAGCACGTTTCAAGGTCCGGCGTCAACAGCGCATCAGAAGTCAATGAAAACGTGGCCCGGTCCATGGCGGCCCTGCTGACCCGCCGGATCCACGGTGATGGTCTCACTGTGGACACGGACGGTCTTCTGATCGCCCGGTTCTTGGGCGCGTCCCTGTCTCGGTCGGCGGAAAACGCGGGAGGTAGTAAATGACGCAGATAAAGCAATGGTTGTTGTTGGAACCCCTGGACACTCTGTTTTGTAAGGGGTCCGAACCCATGATCGCCGGGGAAAGCCACGAGGTGCGCTCCGTCTTTCCTCCCATGCCGTCAACTATACTGGGAGCGTTGATTACCGCCATTCTGTATCAACGACAAATTCGGCCCCAGGATTTCACAAGGGACTCAGGACCGTCCCCGGAGATTGTTGAGAACTACCGCCTGCTCGGCTCCCCGGGGCAACCGGAGTTCGAGGTTGCCGGGCCGATCTTCAGGATAACCAACATGGACGGTGAGCAAGACTGGTTCCTGCCGGTACCCGCACACTGGTTCGGACCCGTCCCGGCAACGTCTCTAGAAGGCTATGGAAAGCCCGTCGAACAGATGAAGGTGACCACCGGAGACATCCTTCCGGATAACCTTAAGGCAATGGGCCTTCTTGGTTCAGTGAGCAATCCGGTGTGGGTGCTGGACCCATCCGAGCCGGACCTGCGAAGCCTGTCCGGTTGCTGGGCCAATGCAGCGGCGTTTGATGCAACGGCCCATGGCGCCGGCGAGGTGGGGTTCCATGCCTCGGTCAAGACCGTAAACCCAAGACAGCCTGCCATGATAGGACCAAGGCAGTTGTTCGGCAATGAACTGCGTGTGGGCATCGCCCTGAAGGCCAACACGCGCAGGGTCCTGCCGGGCCACCTCTACTCTGCCGTCCAGGTTCGTCTTTGTGACGGCGCCGCGATGGCGGTCGGGCTTTCCGAAACGCTTACGCCCTCGCACTTGGATGCGGAGGGTATTCTCAGGCTTGGCGGGGAACAACGGGTGGTGCGCTATCACACGCTCGACCAAGAACCGGATTACCGACCGGGGAAGGGGCCTTGGGTCATGGCCCTTTCTCCCCTTCCCTACAATGACCTGGAGCGCCATGGATGGACCGACGCGGCAAGGGCCTCGGCGGGCCTGATCCGAATGGGAGGATGGGACATGAAAAAGGGGTTTCACAAACCTATGTGCGCCTACGTGCCTGCCGGTACGGTGATTCGGCACGTAGCGGAAGCGGACATACCTTTTGGATTTATAAGAGTCAACTGAGGAGGTCGTCATGTTTGCTGAAGATAAGGCTGATCTGTGCGTATTCTATTGCTTGTCCCCGTTGCACGCCGGAACCGGCCAGGCCGTGGGCGCTGTGGACCTGCCCATTCAGCGCGAGCGTCACACAGCGTGGCCGCAAGTTCAGGCCTCCGGCGTCAAGGGGGCTTTTAGAGACTGGTTTCTGCGGTACTGGCTCGTCAACGGAGCGCCCTGTCGCAACAATGGGCTCCAAGCGAAGGAATTGACCGACAAGGTGTTCGGCAAGGCTGAAAAGGCGGATGATTCACCGGGGCAATCGGATGGCCAAGCAGGAGCGGTCAGTGTGTCGGACGCACGGCTCTTGGCTTTCCCTGTACGGTCGAACGTTGCGCCTTTCGTGTGGGTGACCTGCCCGGCCGTAATCACAAGGCTCAAGAGAGACGTTGCCCTGGCCCTTTCCAAGCAGCCGGTCCCCATCATCAGTCCCACGAAGGAAGACAATTACGTCAGTGTGACCGGCGACATCAAAGAAGCGGTTGTCCTGGAGGACCTGGCCGTGTCATCTGAAAAGCGTCCCGAGGACACGCCCGAGTTGGCCGAACTGTTCAAACGGCTTGCGCCACAGGTCACGCGGCTCCTGGTGATTTCCGACGCTTGCTTCTCGTTCCTTGTTCGCACCGCCACGGAGATACAACCTCAAATTCAGATCGAATTCGACACCGGGACGACCAAGGACGGTTCCCTACGTTACCAGGAGCTGCTGCCTTCGGATTCCGTCCTCTACACTTTGGTTTTCTTCGGACAAGAGAGAACCGAGAACTCCGGTCTTCTCCGAGACGTCATCAGGGCCCACGTCAAAACTGCCATCGGCAGCCACATTCGCATGGGCGGCGACATGACCATGGGGCGCGGCCTGATGGAAGTCCAATGGATCACCGATACACCCGCAGCGGAGGCGCCAAATGTCTAGGACCCTGGCCCAAGAACGTTCAAGCTTCGCGCTTAAGGAAGTAGGCAAAATCAACCAAGCCGGCGGCGACAAGTTTGCCAAGCTGACGGCAGGCCTGCCTGCCATGGTCTTGCAGAACGGTTTTGGCCAAGCGCTCGCCTTCCTATTGGCAAAAGGGACAAAAGACGGGCGGCCAAGGCCGGGCGATAGACACCTTTTGGTTTTCGACATCATCGCGGCGTGGCTGAAGCAGCAACGCATAATCGTGGATGCGGCGCCCTCCAAAGCTATGGGAGAGCTGTCCAAGATGAACCAGAAAGACTACCTGCGTGCCCAAGACGAAGCACTTGCCGTGCTGGAATGGGTGAAGCGATATGCCGGTGCGGGTTTGTTTCATCATACGGGGGAATGACATGGAGCATAGCAAGACCGATGCCTTCCGGCCGGTGTGCCCCACGGTCAACAAGGCCGTTGGGGAGCTTCCGCATGGGGCCTTCAATTTTGGGTTGTACTTTCAGAAGTGGTTCTATGTGGTGGATCAAGCCGTTGGGGATCGTTGGAAGCGGCCCCAACCGTGGACATGCTCATTGTTGGATGAAACCATGCTGGTGGACCCGCGTTCCAGGGGACAGGACTTCTGTAGGCCAAACGTGCAGCTAGACAACATGCCGGTATCGTTGGCCCTCTTCAATGGAGAAAGCGAATACCGGCGGGATTTTCCCACGCGCGTAAGAGATCAATACAAGATACAACCAGGACAACAGATCGTACGAACTACCTGGTCGCGCTCGACTGCACAGGAAGCCCTGAAGCGCAAACACGGGGCGCTGAACGGGTGTGCCGAGGCTTTTGAGAAGCTGGGCTACAAGTGTATTGAAAGCGCTGTTCCGATGAGATCGGGGCTGATAGTAGGCCTCGGAAACGAACACCCCTCTGAAAAGGGGTTTCGCTTCGACTGGACCCTTGGGGTCCCCATGATCCCCTCAAGCGGTATCAAGGGGGTTGTGCGGTTGGCAACGCTGGTAAACCTTCTTAACGATCTCGAAGAAGACGAAGCGCGGGAATTTTGCTGGAGAATTGAGAAAGAGAAAACGTTGCCGCCGGAAATGAGCCGTCTCTACGGCGCAGGCGGTGATGATACGGCCTGTCGCGGCAAGGTGATTTTCTTGGATGCGTACCCCGAGAAGCTGCCCAGACTCAAGGCTGAGATCATGAACTGTCATTACAAGGACTATTACTGCCAAGGTGACAAACAGCGAGGGCCCACCGAGGACCAAAAGCCCAATCCGCAAAAATTCTGGGCTGTTGATCCCTTTCTCAAGAACGGTGAGGCGGTGAAATTCGTCTTCCGTGTGTTCCTGCACCGGGACATTTCGGATGATCAAGACATGATGAAGCTTTTCGAACGATCATTCGAGGCCGCGCTCGCCGAACACGGTCTGGGCGCCAAAACGGCGATCGGGCATGGGCGGTTCGGTGTGACGGTCGCCCCGCCTACTCTGGAAGCGAAGAAGAAGCCGCCGAGCCAACAGCCGGTTGTGGAAACCTGGGAAGGCGCCGTCCTGTCGTGGACACCGAACGACCAAACGGTCCATGCGGAATACGGGCCCAAGAAAGCTGCCGGCAAGGGTAAAGAGCACGTTCCGGAGTCACTGCGAGGAAAGTTGATCGAAAAGAAGAAGAGACTCACAAACATCCGGGTGGTGGTGGAGCCGACAGGTGGAACCAACTACAAAATCATCAAGATAGACGTGTGAAGGGGTGTATCGGCTTTCGTGGCCGGTGTCATGACCCGCGGCGGTTCGCCTCGCCCGGGGCCGAAAAACCTCGGGCTGACCACATCCCACGCCTTTCGGGGACTCTTGGCGCCCACATGGGCGCACCTGTAGGTAGCCGTGGGTTTCAATCCATACGCGAGAGGCCGGGGTCGACGCCCCACGGCGCGGCCCGACCGTACCGCATGACTAACATCAACCTTTGGAGCCACCCAGATGTCGGTCAAACTATTTCTCATATTCAACCATACCATTACCGAAGCCCAGAGGAACGACGCGCGGAACACGCTCGGGGTCGAGGCCATCGTGGAGCTGCCGCCGCACTTGCAAACGCTGTGGAGCAACATTCCGGCCGATATGCCCGAGCTGACGTCGTACCTGGAACCGCTCCGAGATCGGCTCAAGGACCGGGGCAAAGCAGGCGACTTTGTCCTTATCCAAGGGGACTTCGGAGCCACATACCTTATGGTACGTTTCGCCCTCGAACAGGGGTTGGTCCCCGTCTATTCCACCACGAAGCGCCGTGCCCTGGAAGAATTGCTCCCGGACGGGTCCGTCAAGCTCGTCCATAACTTTCAACATGTCGG
>JAZDOF010000789.1:0-21264 GCA_043799015.1 Pseudomonadota bacterium
GGGCGGGGTTTATCCCCGCCCGTCGGTCCGGCATCCTGGGAGCGGGCGGGGATAAACCCCGCCCCTACGTGAATCGTGCTACGGCGACGAGCTTGTCGCGGCTTTTGAGACAGTTTCTTCAACCCGTGGTCCGAGTTCAGCAAAAGGATCGACCCCGCAGGGGTCTCCCTATTGCTTCCGAGCGCATCCCGAAACCCTTAAAGTCCACAGCATTGGGTTTCAACCCACGGTAGGCCGGCCGTGTTCTGCTGAGGCAATTCCGAAACGTCGTACCGGCAGAGCGTTCCGGAATAACCTTTACGTTGTTCCCCAGTCTCGTAGGGGCGACCGGCGGTCGCCCTATTCTTCTCAGTCCTCCGCCCTGAGCAGTCTCTCCCGCGGGACCGCCATGAGCGTCACCATGGCTTTTGCCACGGAGACCTCACCGTCGGGCCGAATGTCGAACACCTCCGACTCGGACACGATAACTTGACGGCCTTCACGGATCACCTGCGATCGACACACGAGCGAATCCCCGAACGCGGGTCTGAGGAAGTTGACCTTGAATTCCACGGTCAGGATCTGCATCTCGTCGGGAACGATGGTAAACGCGGAATAACCGGCCGTGTGATCCGCCATGGTAGCCATGACGCCGGCGTGGATGAACCCGTCCTGCTGTCGATGATCCGAGGTAATCTCCACCCTCGATTGAAACCGGCCCCATTGGGCGTCCTCGGCCGTTAGACCGCAGAAACGAATGAACCCGCGTTCGTAATCGCTCTTCAAGAATTCGGCCCGTTCAGGGCTTATCTTTTTGGTTGCCTGATCCACTTCTATCCCTCATGAGCCGTTTCTTCATGCGGCTGATGTGGCCGCGGCCCAGACCCTTCACTTCACAACCGAGTTCCAGGTACCGAATGATGGCGGGATCATTGAGGACCCCAAAGCAGTCTATTATCGCAAGAGGCCCGCCCGCCGCTTTTACGACGTACTCGGGGGTAAGCTCCAGGAATTGCTTGTGGCGAACCGCGAAGATAACCACGTCGGCACCCTTGAGCGCGGAATCGATATCCTGCTCCATGACGAGGTCCTTGAGCTTGTTCTGGTGTCGGAAGAAACGCGAACGGCTTTTCCCGGGGAGAGGATAGACGTCTTGGGCCTCAAACTCCCACCAATGGTCAACGTACGGGTCGTACACGCTCACGTCCGCACCCATGTCGACAAGCCTGCGCAGAATCAGCTCCGCGCCCGAATATCGCGTGTCGCCCACGTCTTCCTTGTAGGAGGCCCCAAGCATGACCACCTTGGACGCGGCAATATATCTGCCCATGTTCCGCAGCGCATCCCGTGCCAGTTCGGGGACGTGCAACGCCCTGGTATCGTTGATGTTGATAGCTTGAGGCGTCATCCTGAAAAGGTCGTCCTCGAACCCCATCAGGTTCTTGTAGGCCCAGACTCCTAAAGCCCCGTCCTTCGGTAAACAGTACCCTCCGATACCCGGGCCCGGGAAGATAAGGTTGGAGTGCGTCGGCCTCACCTTAATTGCATTGATCACCTTGACGAGGTCTATCCCATTGCGCTCCGCAAAAAGACTCCACTCGTTGAGGAAAGCCAGAATGGCCGCGCGATAGCTGTTTTCAACTATCTTGGCCGTTTCGGATTCTATCGGCCTGTCGAGCACCGTAAGCGGAAAGTTCTTTACGTCGATAACTTCACTAAGGAATTTTACCACCCGACTGCGCGATTCATCGTTAATGCCGCTGCAAACCCGCCAAAAACGACGCACTGAATCGACGTAATCGCGACCGGGCATTACTCTTTCGTAACTATGCGCGATGAAGGGTTCGGAGGCGATCCCCCTTTTGCGAAAGGCCCGTTTTAGGAGCGGATAGGCCACCTGTTCCGTCGTGCCTGGAGGTACCGTGGTTTCGATCAGCACCATGGCCTCGGGCCGCATCAGATCCCCGACCATTTCGAGGCTGCGCTCGAGGGCCGCCATGTCCACGTAACCCTTACCCACGTCGTCAAGGGATTCTTTCACGTAGTCGCACTGGACGTCCACAACCACCACGTCGGCAAGCTTGAGGGCATCGTACGTGTATGACGCAGTGAGGGTTTTCTTTTCCACCACGCAACGCCGGATGATCCTTTCCACCTCCGGGTCTTCCGCTTTCATGGGAGCGATCCCCCTGTTGAGCAGCGGGATCTTCCAGAAGCTTCTGAAGCTTGGGCGTTGCATTCCGATGACGAACTTGCCCGGTTCGCCGGCCTCATCGGTGGAATCAGCCGTGACCGCTGCCATTACCGCGCCGACAAAGCCAAGCCCCACCACCACCACGATTTCTCTACCCGCCGCCCGATGCTCGGCTGCAAGGGATTCCAGCCGCTGAAACTCGGTCGCGTAGTCATCCTCCCCGGGAAGGCGAAACTTTTCGCCATCCGGGCTTACCGAATACTCTTGATCCATCGGTACACAACTCCTAACGCGGCCTTTGCCGCCCCGCTTTCAAATCGAACCCCGACACGCCCCCCTGACACACATCCCAGAAACGCAAGATAAATGGATGTTACCGTAAGGTCAAGACGGAAAGCCGTTGAACCCCTCCAGCCCCTGTGTTAGAAGGATGACGATCGAACAGGAGCGGTCCACTTATTGGGAGGAACTATGGAGAAGAGGTACGACCCCAAGATAATCGAGACGAAATGGCGGCAGTTCTGGGATAAAGAGCAGATATTCAAGGTTCAAGCGGACCGGTCCAAAAAGAAATACTACTGTCTGGAAATGTTTCCCTACCCGTCCGGCAGCCTCCACATGGGACACATTCGCAACTATTCCATAGGCGACGTGGTGGCTCGTTTCAAAATGATGAAGGGCTTCAACGTGCTCCACCCGATGGGTTGGGACGCTTTCGGAATGCCTGCTGAGAACGCTGCCATAAAGCATGGGGCACACCCCGCCCAATGGACGCGCAACAACATTGACAATATGCGCCGACAGCTCAAAAGGATGGGGTTTTCCTACGACTGGGACCGGGAAATCGCCACGTGTCATCCCGAATACTACCGTTGGGAGCAGTGGCTATTCATACGAATGTTGGAAAACGGGCTCGTCTACAGAAAAAAATCCATGGTCAACTACTGCGAACCCTGCCAAACCGTGCTCGCGAATGAGCAGGTCGAGCAAGGGTGCTGCTGGAGATGCTCCACCCCGGTGGTCCAGCGTGAACAGGACGGCTGGTTCTTCAAGATAACCCGGTACGCCCAAGAGTTGCTGGATTGGTGCGACAAATTGCCCGGTTGGCCCGAACGGGTGCTCACCATGCAGCGCAACTGGATAGGCCGCAGCGAAGGCGCCCGGATCCTGTTCGAATTGGAAAAGCCCGGCGACCCCATAGAGGTTTTCACCACACGTCCGGACACCTTGTACGGGGCCACGTTCATGAGTTTGGCCCCGGAGCACCCGCTATGCCTTCAGCTTTCAAAAGGGACGTCCCAAGAAGAAGCGGTAAGGGAATTCGTCAATAGAATCGCCGCTCAAGACTGGATGGCCAGGGTAGGGGAAGAAACGGAAAAGGAGGGCGTTTTCACGGGGGCCTATTGCATCAACCCGGTTACTGGACTCAAGATGCCAATATATCTGGCTAATTTTGTCCTCTACGAGTACGGCACCGGCGCGGTCATGGCTGTACCGGCACATGACCAGAGGGATTTCGAATTCGCAAAAAAATACGACCTCAACATGGCTGTGGTCATTCAGCCGTACGATTCCGAACTGGACGCGACCCGCATGACAGAGGCGTACGTGGACCGCGGGCGCCTGGTCAATTCGGGGGAATTCAACGGCATGGACAACGCTGCGGCCATGAAGGAGATTTCCCGAAAGCTGGCAGCAGACGGAAAAGGCGGGCCGACGGTCAATTTCAGGATAAGGGACTGGGGAATCTCCCGTCAAAGGTACTGGGGCGCGCCCATTCCCGTTATCCATTGTGAACATTGCGGAGCAGTCCCCGTCCCGGACAAGGACTTACCGGTGGTTCTGCCGGTTGATATCGAATTTCCCAAAGACGGGAGGTCTCCTCTGCCCCACCTGGATTGGTGGGTGAATGTACCGTGCCCTTCCTGCGGCCGACCGGCTCGTCGTGAAACCGATACCATGGACACCTTCGTGGAATCATCCTGGTACTTCGACAGGTACGCATGCCCACGATACGCCGACGGGGTCCTGGAGAAAGACGAAGCCGCGTACTGGCTGCCGGTGGACCAATATATCGGCGGCATAGAGCATGCGATCCTGCATCTGCTCTATTCACGTTTCTTTTCCAAAGTGCTTATGGACGTGGGGATCAAGGAAAGCCGCGAACCCTTCACGAACCTGCTCACCCAAGGCATGGTCATCAAGGATGGGGCCAAGATGTCCAAGTCTAAGGGTAACGTGGTGGACCCCGAAGAATTGGTGGACCAATACGGGGCCGACACCATGAGGCTCTTTTGTTTGTTCGCCGCGCCCCCTGAGCGCGACCTTGATTGGACCTCGGAAGGCGTTGAGGGATCGTTTCGCTTCTTGAACCGCGTTTGGAGGCTCGTCCATGAGAACAAAGATCGAAAGGCGTCCGGGGCCGGCATCGACACGGACGATTCCCCCCAGGTCCGGGCCCTCCGACGAATCACCCACAAGACAATCAAGAGAGTGACCGAGGACATTGAAAAGCGGTTCCACTTCAATACCGCCGTGGCCGCAATAATGGAAATGAGCAACGAAACGGCACGGGTGCCGTCGGAAGACCTCGACCGGTCCCCGGCCCTTGCGGCGGCGATGGAGGAGGCGTTGCGCACCATGGTGGTCCTTCTGTCGCCTTTTGTGCCCCATTTTGCAGAAGAATTGTGGGAGGTCCTGGGCCAAGCCCCCGGGATGACCCGAACCGCGTGGCCCGATTATCGGCCCGAATTGATCGAGGAAGACCATGTCCTCATCGTGGTCCAAGTTAACGGGAAGAAACGAGGGGAAGTCCAGGTGTCGCCCGAGGCATCGGAGGATGAAGTCAAGAAGGCCGCCTTTGAGGAACAAAACGTCCGGCGGTTCATTGAAGGCAAGACCATCAGGAAGCAGGTGCTGATTCCCGGAAAACTGCTGAACATTGTGGTCGGGTAACAGGGCAACGAAAAGCCGAGTATTGACGGTAACCATTCACTTATGAGCGGAAAAATCGCCTCTCAACGTGGCGCAGGCTTTCTAGCCTGCGGATTTTGTAAAAGAAAGCCTCGGCAGGCTGGAAAGCCGGCCCCACGAGACTGAATGGTTACCGTATTGACAGGCAACAAAGGACCGAACACTTGGCAATCGGTACAAGGGCCGCCAGCGGCGCCGAGCCGCGCCGAAACGTTCCGTGGATCACGGCCGCGCTGCTCCTGGTAGTCATTACCGCGGGCGGATGCGGATACCGTTTCGGCGCGAGCGGGGGGCGGAGCATTCTGCCGAGCGACGTTAAGACCATAGAAATCAAAAGCGTCGTCAACAGCACCACCATTACGGGAATAGAAACCGAACTAACCAATGATCTGCGTGCCGCATTCGCCTTAGAATCCGAGCCGAGGCTCGTCCGGAGCGGCGGGGACGGCGTCCTTGCCACGACCATTACCGCTTACCTCGACGGTCCCACGACATTCAAGGCCGACGGGAAGGAATTGACGCGCACCGGGACACTACGGGCAGTCTGCTCCCTGAACCGACCGGGCAACCCCAAGGCGATCTGGGGTCGGGATTTCTCATCGTCTTACACGTACCTGGTAACCGAATCCATCGCGGGCACCCTCACCAATAGGAGGGACGCCATGTCCCGGATGGTAAAGGATCTTGTGGTAAGGATACATCGCGCCTTGTACGAGGATTTCTGAAGGGGGCTCACGCGTGGGGCCGGAGACGGGGTCGCCATACATGCTTTCAAATTTAATTCAATAAGTACAGCGCATTAATGTTTTATGATAAATTGAAATATAAAAAAATCTATATCCAGCATTAAAAACCCTTGACAACCATCTGATAAAATGGTTGGTTATCCCCACGCGACAAACCAAACCTAATCCTTCCTTTAGCCCGTCCTTGACGGGCATTTTTTTTGGTTTCAACTCCCCACGTCCATGTATTATAATGATTTCAACAGGCGAGCATTTCGATCCGCGGATCCGGGTCTCCGAAAGGAGGGCCGGATCCTGCGCGCATGGGGTTGTGTGGGCGGGGATAAACCACGCCCCTACGTTACCTTGGTTCCGCCGGGCCGGTTTCACCGCAAATTTCAAGGAGCGTCACCATAGTGTCCGTTTATACTGATTGCCAAGAATTTTGTCCGAAACAGCCAAATCCCCCCGCCCCCCTTTACCGGGAGCCCGGTAAGGGGGGGCAAAAAAGGCGCCTGCGGGCAGATGGTTACCCCCCTTTTCTAAAGGGGGGCCAGGGTAACCATTCACTCTTGTGGGGCAGGCTTTCCAGCCTGCCGAGATCGCACTAAGAAAATTCGCAGGCTGGAAAGCCTGCGCCACGTTGAGATTGGAATTTCCCGCCCGTAAGTGAATGGTTACGGGCCAGGGGGGATTTCTCTTGACAACCGCTGTAAGGGCCTTGACATCTTCTTGGCTTCTGACGCTTTCGACAATCCGGGACTTGAGTACGACGCCCCGCGGCGTCAAGTGCGCAGTAAAGGGCGGGCTTGGGGAGAGGAACCGTGGAGAGTCCTTCTTGCGGTCGGCTCTCTCCACGGGTAGGATGATCGACGCTGAGGTAGGGTGGGTGTGTAGGGCTACACCGACGGCCTGGGGAGCAGCCCCGCCTTTTGGGCTATTTCACCGACCTTTTCTTCCCATTCGATGGCCATGATGTGGACGCCGGCGATCCCGGGCATCGACTTGAGCTGAGAAATGATTTCCACCGCTATATTGATGCCTTCCTCGGCCTGTTTTTCCTTGGGGGTGTCCTTCATCCGCTGGAGAAGCTCTTCGGGCACGTCCATACCGGGCACGTTCTTGCCCATATAGCGCGCCATGCCGAAAGACTTAAACGGAGTGACGCCGCCGAGTATGAACACTTGCTCGTGCAGGCCGCGGTCCACCACGCGCTTCATCCATTCGGCAAACTTCTTTATGTTGAAGATACACTGGGTCTGGATGAATTCCACACCGGCATTGATCTTTTTTGCAAGACGGGGCACCCGAATCTCGAAGGGGTCGGCAAAGGGGTTCTCGGCCGCACCGATGAAAAGTTTAGGTGCGGTCTTTATTTCGTCGCCCCCGAGGAACTTACCTTCGTCCCTCATCTTGCGTACGGTTGAGATGAGCTGGATGGAATCGAGATCGTAAACGTTCTTCGCCTGGGGATGGTCCCCGAATTTTTGATGATCCCCGGACAAGCAGAGCATATTCTTGCATCCCAGAGCAGCGCCGCCGAGAATATCACTCTGTATGGCAATGCGGTTTCTGTCGCGGCAAACCATTTGCATTACCGGTTCCATGCCTTCCTGCATCATGATGACGGAGGACGCAATGGAGGACATGCGAACTACCGAAGTCTGGTTATCCGTTATATTGAACGCGTCCGCGTTACCCTTTAGAAGCTTGCATTTCTTCCTTATGACTTCCGGATCGGCCCCCCGGGGCGGGCCGCATTCCCCGGTTACGGCGAATTGACCGGATCGAAGGATCTTTTCAAGTCGGCTGTCGGTTTTACATTCGCCCTTCATCTCTGGAAGTCCTCCCTGATCATCTTTCGGGGACCGCCGTCCCTGTTCGTCCGCCAATCGTTCGCTTCAAGTATGGTTTCGTATCGGTCCATCTGACCGAGGTTCTCAAGTCGATTGATAATGAGCTGCCAAGCGCAATCCACTTCGGAGTCGATCTCGCACTTGCCGTTGGTGGAGCCTCCGCAAGGGCCGTTCAGCAGGCTCTTGGAGCATCTGGCGATGGGGCAGATCCCGCCGGTGTAGCCCAGCTTGCACTGGCCGCAAGTTTGGCAACGCTCCACGTAGTACCCTTCCTTGAGTGATCCGCCGATGAACGTGGTGTCCAGTGCAGGATAAAGGGGGGTTTTGGCGTAGTGCTCGGCCATGAATTGGACCCCGGCACCGCAGGCCAGGGATAGGACGGCTTCCACTTCCGGAATTAAGTCCTGGACCTGTTCTATGTACTCAGGGTCGCATTGGCGTTCTATGGTCTTCTCGATTATTTCCAGGGGGGTTCCCTCTTTGTCACGAGCCATGCGCACTTGGCTTGAAAGGACGCGTACCGCGTCATGGCCGCCGGTGAGGCAGACCGTCACGCAGCCGCCGCATCCGAGCACCATCACTTTCTTGTGGCCCTCGAGCATCTTAACGATTTCTTCGAAGGGCTTTCTTTCACCTACGACCATGTGAGCCTCCAAAAAGGTGTCTGCTGAAGATGGAGCGGTTACAGAGACTAGGCCGCTTCATCCGTTTTCTTCGAGTACTTCTTGTTAAGAGGGCTTGGACCGAGTTGCAGGATGCGATCCGTAAACTCTCTGGCCACCTCTGCAAATCTTGGTCCCATGGCTGCACTCATATTGAACATCTCCAGCCGTTCGGGTTCAAGGCCTACTTCGGCAATAAGCTTCCTGGTATAGTTCACTCGAGGTTTTGCTACGAGATTCCCGTGGATAAAATGGCAATCCCCCTCCAGGCACCCGGCCACATACACGCCGTCCGCTCCCCGCTCAAAGGCCCGGAGTAGGAAAACAGGCGTGATCTTGCCGGTGCACGGGAGGCGAATCACCCGTATGTTGGTAGGATACTCCAGTCTCATGCTGCCTGCGAGATCCGCTGCGCCATAGGCGCAGTAATGGCAACAAAATGCGACGATGGTTGGCTCAAAGTCTGCCATTATCCTGAACTCCTGGATGTAGTCATCACCGGAAACGCGATGGGAAGTTCCGTACATTAGACCATCAACAGGAAAAATGCAAGGATTGAACGGCCCATACCGGCGCGCGAGCCCGCTCATGAAAGGTTACTTTTTGTCGGGAACCCCCAGGTAGGGAAAACCCGCACCTCCCGAATACCTGAGACGGTCCACGATGGTTTCCAATTCCCCTATGATTTTATCTTCCCCGATGAGAATCGAATCCCCCACAATCACGAGCGGAACGTCAAACCTGCCTTCCGCGTGAATAGCCTCCAGCTTTTCGAACAAGGCATAGTCGGAAGGACGGGCTATATCGTATTTCTTCACGCGGACGGGGTAACGCTCCCGCAGGCTGTCCAGCAGCATCGATACATGCGTGCAACGGTGACAATCCCGCGACGAGAAGAACAAGACCGCAACGTGGGCTTGATCGGCGGCCCATGCCTTGGGAGCGGTCATGGACAAAGCCAGGGCCATCCACACGACGGCGACGCGTATGACGGCCCGTGGCATTCCGACCCGTCTAATCACAAGCCTGATCGGATCTTCGGGGGTATGGGGTAGAAACGGTCTACGTCCCGGTGCTTTCGGAATCCGCATGCCTCCCTCTGTATGAGCAACCAGTGAAGATGGTGGCGGGCCTCATCCACAAGCCGATTATGTTCCAGGATAATTCCTTCGATAGACTCGGCCCGTCTTCGGTCCGGATCCGGACCTTTCCGCATTTCGTCCAGTTCGGCCGCGAGCACGCCGATTTTTTCAATGGCTTCATCAAGCCTCAATCCCGTACTGCCGAGCGACTCGGCCATTTCCTTTACGATTTCGATTTCTTCCGTGCCCGCTTCACGGCACACGCCCATAGCCTACCTCCACTGTTTGCCGCCGGAAAAAGGCCCAACAACAAAAACTCTCACTATAGCGACCTGATATAGTGACGCTCCTTGAGTTTTGCGGTAAAACCGGCCCGGCGGAACCAAGGTAACGTAGGGCCGGGGTTCATCCCCGCCCCTTCCGACGTTTGTTTCGATTCACTCAACCGTTCAGGGCTCCCGCAATTCTCATCGCGTGACACCATAGTTCCATACAGAGACCCAACGAGATTCCCGAACCGACGTGCCGCTTCCTTGAGATCGAAATGGGGTCATGCTGAACCAGGCCGGCACTTGTCCGTGTGTGCATGTATAAGTTAAGTAATTTAGAGCATCCATTCCGCATAAGATGTAAATCGCTTGACATTTTGCTTCTAATCTATTATTAACAGGATAACTTTTGGCTTCGACCATGGCGGACCAACCAGAATTCGCCTACCCGAGCACAACCTAACCCTATCCCGTCGAGGAGAGTCCTCATGTTCGGCAAATATACGGTTCCGGCAAGATTATTTCTATTTATGGCCGCAGCCCTCTTTTTTCTCGCGGTGTCGGCCTCGCCCACATTAGCGTACCGAATGTGCACCTTCAAGGGGACCGTGCTCGATCATGGGTGGCGAACCATGGTTGTCAAGAGCGGCGGTCAGTGCGCGACGTTGAACGTCGGCTGGAGGACCAAGTACATTCCCAATCGTCGGCCATGCAAGGGAGAGGCCGTGGCCGTGGATTTCGTCCTCGATGACGGCTACATGAAGGCGGTTAAGGTCGTAAGCCTCACCACCATGCCTTCCTCGGTGACGTGCTATCCTCCGGCTCCGCCGAGGGACGCCACGTGTCGGTCCGTCCCGGATGGTAGTACCACGGACTCGGAACCCTGCGCGGACCCGCAAGGCATATGCTCCCGGACACCGCCTCCCCATGTGCGCGATTCCACTAGGTCGTCGGATCGCCCGGCCGTTTCGTCGCCCGGTGGTACATCAACAACAAGGAGGCCCATCCCTGCGACAAAACCCAAACCCGTGGCCAAGCCTGCGACCAAGCCCGGAGTGATTGCGTCCAAGGAAAGACCGGACAAACCCATCGAAAAGGTGACGCCTCCCGCGGCCAAAGAGGACAAGAAGTCGGACGAGCCCGTGGACGATAAGAGCGTGAAGAGTATGACCGGTGAAGTGGTGGCTTCGTCCCCCAAGAGCCTCTCCATAAGGTCCGCGGAAGGAGGCGAGAGTGCCGAGGTGGTCAACGTAAAGGTCGGTCTGAAGACCAAATTCATCCCGTTCCGAAGGCCGGCGGTCGGCGAACGGGTGAAGGTCGAGTACAAAGACGAAGGCGGAGCGAGATTCGGGTATACCGTTCAGGTGGTGCAGTAGGCTGAGAGGCCTTGGTACTCGGTTGCACGAATACGGTCGCCGAACGGGCAACATCCGTGACGGGAGAAGGACCGGCGTCCCTGCCGGTCCCGATAAACGACCGGCAACCATCATACAGGCACGGAGTCCGGCCCGATCGTTCGCCTTTTCAACCGCTAATCCATGCCGGGATTAAACCTTCCTCCAAGCCCGAGATCCCTTCGCAACTTCTCCAGAAGCACGCCATAGAACTTTTCCAACTCGGACCTCTCATCATTCTGCGACTGTTCGAAGCCCACCAGAAAGTAATACATTGCGCGGTCGAAGAACAAGGCCATCCGGTTGTTCAGGGCTACTATGGATCTGACGTCGAACGGTTGCCCGGCGAAATTACTTTCTTGAAAGAACAGCCAGATATGCCGCTTAAGCAGAATGAAAACACGAATCATCTCGGAAAAACTCACACCTTGTTCACAGCAATCGAGGCCCAACCTAACATAGCGGTCGGCTATGGTCTCCACCGTGGTTTTCTTGTCGATATTCTTTGTAAACTCCGACAAGATGCTGTCAGCGAGCTGTTCCATCATGGTGTTTCCCAGCTCGTACTGCGACAGGAGCTCGCGTTTGAGCAACGCGTCTTCCACAAAACTGTCCCTTATCTGTTCATGGAACCGCTCTATGAATTTCGCGAAACCCAGCTCAAAGGTCCTGGCCTCCATCGGTCCCTCCCGCAGGGCCGTATGCCCCTGCCGTAATCGTTCCGCACTACCGTTTGTCCAACCCGGAAAATAAACCCCGAAAAACTGCACGACACAAAGAAAACGAAGATCAATTCCGTCAGTACCGTCCATGAGCAAAAGGAACGTCGAAATTATTGAACGGGAAAGACCTGGGTCGCACACCGGTCCGCTTTTCGGTTTCATCCTGGGTTGGGTCCTCTTCCGGCGTCTCAAGGGCTCGAGACTCTACCGGAGGGTTCACACCCCTTACGGTCACAACTGGGGGTGAGAGTAGCCCCCGGAGGATAGGAAGTCAATACGGTTGCACCGGCTCGACAAGCGTTCGGCGAGACCGTGAGCAGCTCCCGGAACATGAAACTTCACTTTGGGGTCAAAGATAAAGCGGGTCTTCCAAACCGGCTTCCTGGAACCCCTTGCGCCTCAGAAGGCATGAATCGCATGCCGCGCAGGGTCGGCCGTCGGGGAGGGGATCATAGCAACTATGGGTGATGGAAAAATCCACGCCGAGTTCCCTTCCTTTGAGAACTATATCACATTTGGTTAGTGATATCAGCGGAGTATGAATCAGTGTTTCTCGCCCCTCAACTCCCGCTTTTGTCGCCCGTTGAGCAAGCCTTGAGAAAGCCTCGATGAATTCAGGACGACAGTCCGGGTATCCCGAATAATCCAAGGCGTTTACTCCGATGAATATGTGGCGGGCATCCAACGCCTCGGCCCATGCAAGCCCAAGGGCCAGAAAAACGGTGTTTCGTGCAGGCACGTACGTGACCGGGATTTCACCCGACATCTCCGCCAAGGTTCGTCCTTTGGGCACTTCGATGCCGGAGGTAAGTGCGGACGCTCCGATGGCCCCAAGGTCCACCCGAACCACCAGATGTTTCCGGGCACCCAAGACCTTGGCTACTCGGGCGGCCGCGTCCAACTCGACTCGGTGACGTTGGCCGTAATCGAAGCTCATGGCATAGGCTTCGTACCCGTCCGCGACGGCGACTGCAAGGGTCACCGTCGAATCCAGGCCGCCGCTGAGCAATACCACCGCCTTTTTGTTCATAACCGTTTCCTTGGTGAAGAGGATCTCGCCCCGGCCGGCTACGGGCCTCGAAGCATGGGAAGCATGATCTCATATGATCATCCCTCCGGACAAGTCTTCATGGGTTCCCGCGCATGATGCGACAAAAGATATTGTCCTTTTCGTGTGTTATGTGATATAATTCAACCATACATTTATATAGAGGAAGTCGTCATGCGAAAAGTCATCCGAATGACAAAGGTCACGAGGGTCTTAAAGATCCATGAGTTTGTGGAAGACCTCCGGTCGGACCGGTCGGACGAGGAACTCCTGGAAAAACACGATCTTTCCTGGGAACAACTCGGCAAGGTATATGCCAGGCTGTTTTACGGCGGCTTCTTGGGCCCGGCAGATATCTATCGGCGGATAGATATGCGCGGGGAGCGGGATGCGTCGCACATACCCGCGGTGCGGCTCAACGACGACGGGAGTACGTATGAATGCTCCCTGTGCGGTTTTGACTCCCCCTTCCATTTCAGCCAATGCCCCAGGTGCCGGGAGCTTAACCTTCGCCGTCTTTACAGACGCGCCCCGGTTATTCCGATTTCGTTTCCAGTGCAGTACGGCGCCTACTAGTAGATCGTCTAAGAATTACCGTTACCCCACCGGTGGTCGACGGCCTCGTAGAGCATTGGCGTTAAGATAAGGGGCGAATCGTGCTACGGTGACGAGCTTGTCGCGGCTTTTGAGACGGCCTCGTGAATACATTGTATGACCACATGCTTATTTTGACGCCCATGGGGGCAGCGGGGATTATCTAGTCAGCCAATTTCCCAATTCCAACGCTATGGGGGTAAGCTAAGATTTGGCTGTTTCGGGCAAGACTTTCGGCAATGACTAGGAGGACAATTCCCGGAGGCCTTAACTCGATCCGGCGAAGCGGCTCCCTACTGCATCTTCTATGGTCTTAACGATTTCTTCCACAGACAGGGAAGTCCGAGCACCCGAGGATCGGCGATGGCCGCCTCCGCCCATGATCTCGGCAACTTGAGCCACATCCACCAAGCTCTTGGATCGTAGACTGACGCGACGGGTATTCTCGGAAACGCCGGTTATGAGCGCGGCTGCTTCGACGCCTCTGACGGCTCTAAGGAAATCGACCAAATTCTCCGTATCGGACCGCTGGGCGCCTACTCGCTCGAAGTCTTCGTCATAAATGACGCTTACGACCAGGCGGCCGTCCAGCAGTACCCGCATTCGTTCGAGCATCAATCTTTCCATATGGAGCCGACCGATGGGGTACTCGTCATAGAGATGTCGCGTAACGTCATAGGACGAGAAACCCAAATCCAGCAGGTCCGCGCCGAGACGGAGCGTCTCACCGGTCACGCTTGAGTAGCGAAAAGCGCCCGTATCAGTGATGAGTCCCGTATAAAGGCATTTTCCCACTTCAGCGGACAGTTTGAAACCGGCATAGCGCAGTAATCGAAAAATCACTTCCGCCGTCGACGACGCGAGGGGTTCGACGAGATTATAACGCCCGAATCCGGGGTTAGTACGATGGTGATCAATATTTACAATCACCGCGTGCTCACGAAACGGACCAAGGTCGCCCGCGATTCTGTTTTCCTCCGCGGTATCCACCGCAACTATCCACCTGGGGAGCCTGGTTATCGTTGCCGGGTCCGTGCGAACATCAGCGAACCCCGGCAGGAACCCGTACGTATCGGGAATCGGGGCCCCCGCAAGCGCGGACACCGACTTGCCCATTTCTTTAAGGGCCGCGTACATTCCCAACAATGACCCCACCGCGTCTCCGTCGGGGTTTATATGGCTCACCACGAGAAATTCATCCTCGGTGCGAAGGATTTCGGCTATGTCATTCATCGTCTTCAGTCCCCGGGGGCTCGACTTTCTTCAGAAGCCGGCTGATGCGATCGTAATTGTCGAAGGAGGTGTCGTAATGGAAGGACAGAACCGGAATGTATTTCAGATCCAGTTCTCCGCGCAACTGCCTTCGGAGAAAACCCTCGGCGGCCTGAAGTCCTTCGAGGTGCAACTCGTGCTTTCCATCGGCCAAACTTGCGAAGTAGACAATAGCGGACTTGAGATCATCGGCCATTTTGACCTCGGTGATGGTTACTCCGATGATTCGTGGGTCTTTGATCTTGTCTCGAATAAGGTCGCTTATAACTTGCCGCATGAGCTCGCTCACGCGATTTTTTCTAAAACCGCCCATAAGTGTGGGTCCCGCCGAGATGAAATGGGGCTTCGTCGAGTGAATTACCGATGGGTTAGTAATGCACGATTTCGATGTTGGAATCCACAACCTCCGCCAAATAGAGGTTTTCCACGTAATCAATCACCGATTCCAGCATGGTGTGCGCGTGGCCCCCTTCGTTGCTTACAACCGCGAAACCCAGTGTACACTTCTGCCACTTATCTTGATCCGCCACTTCGGCTATGGATAGATCGTATTTGCCGCGCACCCTGCCTAGAATACTTTTGACTATCTTGCGCTTAGCTTTCAGGGAAGACGAATCGTGAACCATCAGGACGATGACGCCCACTCCGACTACCATTTATTCCCGTCCTCGACGCCCTCAGTCACCGCTGGGCCCGCGTCCGCCTTTTTGTTCGCATCCGGCGTTGTTGTCTTGAAAATGGACGATTCGGGTTGGCTGACGAAGGTCAATCGCTCCATTCACCGAACACGGCCCGAGTGGGTCCGGAAATGCGTTCCCCTCGTCGACCCGATACATTGTCGAGTCCGGCGAGGGGACACGGTGAAAGATCGATCCATCACGGAAGTTTAGCGGCTTCTAACTCGATCGTGTAGGCTTCGATGACGTCTCCGACTTTGATGTCATTGAAGTTCTGAAGACCGATGCCGCACTCGTACCCTTCCAGGGCCTCCTTGACGTCATCCTTGAAACGCTTCATGGACATGATCTTGCCGTCGAAGACCACGACCCCGTCACGCAGCAAGCGTACGTTGTTGGACCGCTGAATCTTGCCGGAAGTTACGTGGCAGCCTGCAACGGCACCGATTTTCGGTACCGAGAAGGTCTGTCGTATCTCCGCATGGCCGAGAATATTTTCCCTCTCCTCCGGCGCCAGGAGACCTTCCAGGGCCTTGTGAACGTCTGAAAGGACTTCGTAAATTACGGTGTACAACCGGACGTCCACATGCTTTTCTTCCGCGAGTTGCAGGATCTTAGGAGTGGGTCGGACGTTGAAGCCCACGATCATGGCACGCGAAGCCGCGGCCAACATCACGTCGGATTCCGTTACCGCGCCTACTCCCGTGTGGATGATCTTCAGCTTGATCACTCCGGAATCCATACCGACCAGGGCTTCGCGGAGCGCCTCGACGGACCCTTGAACATCGCCTTTTATGATCAGGTTCAGTTCTTGGGCCGGCTCTTCCTTCATTCGAGCCAAGAGATCGTCCATGGAAGTGGGGCCGCTCACGGCCGCGGCTTCCTTTTGGCGCTGTTTCTGCTGTCTTTGCTCGCCGATCTGTTTGGCTACGCGCTCTTCGTCGACGACCATGAAAAGGTCCCCGGCTTCGGGCACCGAGGGAAAACCGATGATGCCCGCGGGCATAGCAGGGCCCGCTTCCTTTATGGTGCGGCCCTCGTGATCGAACATGGCCCTTACCTTGCCGGAATTTACGCCGGCGACAAAGGGATCGCCCACTCTGATCGTGCCTTCTTTGACCAGCACCGTGGCCACGGGTCCACGACCCTTATCCAGCCTAGCTTCGACCACTGTTCCCGTGCCGGGTTTGTCCGGGTTGGCCCTGAGTTCCATGATTTCGGCCTGGAGCAGGATCGAGTCGAGCAGTTCGCTGACCCCAAGACCACTCTTGGCGCTCACGTACGCAAACAGCGTCTCGCCGCCCCATTCTTCGGGAATGAGGTGAACCTCGTTCAGTTGACGGAGCACCTTGTCTTTATCGGCCTCGGGTTTGTCCATCTTGTTGACGGCCACGAGGATTGGAACTCCGGCAGCGCGGGCATGGTTGACGGCTTCACGGGTTTGCTCCATCACTCCGTCATCGGCCGCTACTACGAGAACAACGAAGTCCGTAACCTGAGCGCCACGGGCGCGCATGGCGGTAAAGGCTTCATGACCCGGCGTGTCCAGAAACACCACCTGTCCTTTTTCCAGAGAGGCCGTATACGCCCCGAGATGCTGCGTTATACCGCCCGCTTCCTTCTCCGTGACGTGGGTTTTCCGGATGTAGTCCAGGAGAGAGGTCTTTCCGTGGTCCACATGGCCCATGAACGTTACCACCGGAGGTCGAGGCTTCAAGTCCATGGCGGTTTCTTCGGCGGCCACCGGCAACATGTCCTTCTCGGACTGTTCCGCCGTCTCCGCCTCAAAGCCGAATTCCACGGCTATCAAAGCCCCCGTGTCATAGTCGATGCCCTGGTTCATCGTTGCGGTTATTCCCGCCGCGAGGAGAGCCTGAATGACTTCCGTGGCCTTGACGCTCATCTTGTGGGCCAACATCGCGACGGAGACGGACTCCGGCAGTTTGATGCGGCGTTTACTGGCCTTGGGTATGGTGATCTCGGTCTTACGCTTGATCTTCTTGCTTTTCTTGAGGCGCCCGGGACGAAGTCGGTCGCCGTATATATCATCTTTAAGAAGAACTTCCTTACGTCGCCGGACCTTGCCCTCGTCTTCGATCACCCTCTCTTCCACTACTTCCCGGACCTTCTTGACCTTGCGCTTTTTCCTTTTTTCATCGTCAAGCGCGATGGCGGGATCCACTACCGTGGGGGCATCGGTGGCCGGCCTGAAGGGTTTCGGCCCGAGGGGGGGTCTGAGCGGGGGCCTCTGCTGTGGAGGTCTCGACGGTTCACGCGTGGGCGACGGCGGTGCCGGAGCCGGAGCGACCGGTTCACGCGGGGGCTCACGTTTAAGCTCGACCCGCCCGATGATCTGGGCGGGCTGCATTCGTCTGTCCTTCTTCTTCTTCTTCTTGGCGGACCGGTCGTCGCCGTCTTCATCTCCGGCGGGCGAGTCCAATATCGGCCTAGCCCCTCGGTACGGCACCCCGCCGATTATGGGCACGGCGGTCCTAGGGGTTTGCCGGCCGGGTTCGGGCGGCTGATAGGGATGAGGGCCGGAACGCGCGGGTTCCTTTTCGCGTGTCGGTTCCGGGGCACGTTGTGGGCCGTCGGCGCGCGCGTCTTCCGCTTCCCCCGCAGTCGTGATGGGGGCCGTCACGAATCCGTCACGTTCGGATTCCCGGCTTGGCGGAAATGTTTCCGAAGTAGGCCATTGCCCCGGAGTAGGCGAGAGAGCTTCTTCCGTCGAGACCGGCTCGGGGGCGAACCCGGCCTGGAAACCGGCTTCCCCGACGGGGGTAAGCAGGGACGTCTCACCCGAGGGGCTCGCGGCTTCCACCATGAACAACGCCGGCTCAGGGGGTGCCGGCGCCCCTTCGGGCGGTCTTGTCTTTACGGCGACGGAGGGGGCGGGTTGTATGATCCTGGCCGGTTCGGGCTTCTTGAGCTTCTTGACTTGCTTTGTCGGCAATTCGCGCGGCTTTCCCGCCTCATATCGCTGTTCGCCGGTCCCGGCTTTGGGTCTGGTTTCCATAGACTGCTGGCGCTGGGGTTGGGCAACCGTGTCATCGAACGGCTCCGAGCCGGCAGGCTTCTTCTTCACTCGCCGCCGGATGACGGTCCGATTTATCCGCTGCTCGACAACCTCCCGTGAAGGCAACACCGTGCCTAAGCGGGCCATCAAGCCTGCCGGATCATCAGTCTCCAACGAACTTTCCGGTCCTTCGACCTCGAAGCCCATCGTGACGAGCTCTCTCAGTAAATCTTCGTTTCTGACCTTCAAATCTCGGGCCAGGTCATCAACGGTCAGCATCGTCATTAAGCTACCCCTTCTTATCGAGCCCTCGCAGTATTTCTTCCTTTAGCGGGGGAATAACCGATTCCCGGCGCAACGCTTTCGCTAGGCGGCCCTTAGCCAGTGCGGCATTCACGCAGGCACCGACCGGGCAAACATAACATCCTCTGCCTTCTCTCCCCACGCTCCCGGACGAGATCGCAACCTCGTTCCCATCCCCGATGCCGAGACGAACCATCTCGGGTTGGGGCCGTCTCGCACGGCACCCGATGCACTGTCTTACGGGGACATGTCCACGCCTCATGCCGAGTGTCTCTCCTCCGCATCGTCGAGCGCTTCTTCCGGGTCCATTTCCTGCCGGACCGCTTCCTCATCATCGAGCGGCTCTTCCGGGTCCATTTCCTGCGGGGCCGCTTCCTCATCGTCGAGCGGTTCTTCCGCGGCCATTTCCTGCCGAGCCGCCGCCAAAACTACGGCCTCGTATTCCTCCGAATCACTACCTTCCGGCTCCTCTGTTTCTTCATCCTCAGAGACTTCCGGCTCCTGAACTTCACTCACTTCTATTTTCGGTTCCACACCGGCAGTCTTGGCTTCCGGAGGGTTGGCAAGGTATCGAAGCGCGCCGTTGATAAGGGTCCGGGCCTTTTCCTCGGTGATGCCCATGAAGCTGGTGAGTTCAGCCATGGTGGCCTTGGCTATGTCTTCCGGATTCCGGTAACCTTGGTCGAAAAGGAGATTGGCTATTCCGTCATCCATCCCGTCGATGCAGACCAAGCGCTCGAACGATTCTCCGGAAATCTTTTCTTCCTTCGACTCGCTCCGTACGTCTATTCTCCAGCCGGTCAGCTTGGCGGCCAATCGTACGTTCTGGCCCCGTTTACCTATGGCCAAGGATAACTGATCGTCCGGCACGATCACTTCCATCGTGCTGGAATCCTGGTCGATGACCACCTTAGATATCTCGGCCGGTTGAAGCGCATTACACACGAAATGGGCGGGATCGTCGCTCCAGGGAATTATGTCGATCTTTTCCGATCTCAGCTCTTGAACCACGGCTTGCACTCGAGAGCCCTTCATACCGACGCAAGCGCCCACGGGGTCCACGTCCGCGTCCGACGATCGAACACCGATTTTGGCGCGTTGACCCGGTTCTCGGGCGGCACACATAATGCGGACTATTCCTTCGGCTATCTCGGGGACTTCCTGCTCGAACAGTTTTACGAGAAACAACGGAGTGGATCGGGAGAGAATTATCTGCGGGTCCTTTTGAGTTCGCCGGACGTCCAGTATCAAGGCCCGAATCCTATCATTCTGCCTGTAGGCTTCCCGGGGGATCTGCTCATTGGCCGGCAGCAGGGCTTCGGCGCGGCCGAGATTTACCGTGATGTTCCGCTTGTCCATACGCTGGACGATCCCGGTTACGATCTCACCTTTCCTGTCCTTGTATTCCGTGTAAATATTTTCCCGCTCCGCGTCTTTCACCTTCTGCATGATGACTTGTTTCGCGGTTTGGGCCGCAATTCGCCCAAAGCTTTCGGTATCCATCTTGACGCCCAACTGGTCGCCCAACTCGGCGTCCGGGTCCAGTTCCCCGCGGGCCGTTTCATAGGCGATCTCGGTTGCGTCGTCCACTACCTTCTCAACCACGTCCTTGAAGAGGAATACCTCAATTTCGCCCGAGTCCTGGCTGAAATGGGCCTCGATTTCAACCTTTGGGCCGAACTTCTTCCTGGCTGCCGATATAAGAGCCGCTTCCAGAGCCTCTACCAGGATATCACGAGAAATACCCTTTTCTTTGGCCACCTGGTCGATCATTCGACTCAGATTCACTTCCATTTCCGATCCCCTACTGCCACAGGTCCCCTCCGCAGATCCCGCCTGAAAAGATCTTCATCGGCAAGATCCAGATGAGCTTTTTCCAGATCCTCCAGTGGTATCGCCATTTTTTGGCCGTCCACCTCGACGACGACCTTCGAGTCTTCCACTCCCAGCAATTGCCCTGCGAAATTACGTCTGCCGTCAACCTTTTTCCCGGTTCTCATTTTAACCCGAGATCCGGCAAAACGGCAAAAATCTTTTTCTTTTCGTAGAATTCTATTGATTCCGGGAGATGAGACCTCAAGGTGATACTTATGTTCGATGGGGTCCTTGATGTCGAGCAACGCACTCACTTGCCGGCTCACCAGCTCGCACTCATCGAGCGTGATGCCCGTCTCGACGTCCACGTATAGTCTGAGGACCCATCGACCGTTTTCCAGCTTGAACTCGATGTCGACGAGCTCTATTCCTTCCGGTTCGAGAACCGGTTCGATGATCTCCCACAGGGAGGCTATGATGTTTCCGAGTGCCGGGTGCAAATCTTAAGATTCTCTACCTGCGAGGCGATGCCGTTTAGTACGACAACCCCTAATAAAAAACCCGGGGACAACGACCCGGGTCAACGTGACCTCTCCTGGAGCGGGCAACGGGGCTCGAACCCGTGACATCAAGCTTGGGAAGCTTGCACTCTACCAACTGAGCTATGCCCGCATCTCAATAAG
>JAZDOF010000808.1:0-2022 GCA_043799015.1 Pseudomonadota bacterium
AAGAGCAAACCTCCAATTTGCCGATACGGGTAGTAACGCTCCTTGAAATCTGCGGCAAAGCCGGCCCGGTGGAACCAAGGTAACGTAGCGGGGTTTATCCCCGCCCGTTCCCTGGACGCCGACGGCGGTCGGGAAAAAACACAGTCGCTACGGATGGTTGCTTCGATTCATTCAACCGTTCAGGGTTCCCGCAATTCTCAACGCGTGACACTATAGATCGAGCTGGAGGTATTCCGTGGCCTGCTATGCGGAAGACTGCGTATTCTGTAGGATAATCCAAGGTGAATTGCCTGCGGAGAAGGTGTACGAGGACGAAACGGTCATGGCCTTCAAGGATGCCAATCCCACGGCCGCCATACACGTCCTTATAGTACCGAAACGGCATATACCGACCTTGAATGACGTTCAGGAAGGCGACCCCCTTCTGGCCCACATGGGCCTGGTCGCAAAGAGAATAGCCGAGAAATTAGGGGTGGCGGATTCCGGATACCGCTTCTTCATCAATGTGAATCGGGGCGGCGGGCAGGTGGTGTTTCACCTCCACGCCCATCTGGTTTCGGGAAACGATTTCGGGATGAAACTCGTAAGCGGAGCGGTAATGATTGCGGTGGTGATACGTAAAATAAGAAGTAAATTAGGGTGGTAACATTGACTCACAGGCTGGGAGCTTCCACGGCCGCCGCAGGATGTGGGGATCATCCCGATACCAATGCGCGCTCCGATACGTAATTTGCCGACGCCGAATTATAGCGGTTGCCGAAATTAATGTCGGTTTGAGGGCTCGGACATCGTCTTAGCTTCTGAGGATAAATCCCCCCTACCCCCCTTTACAAAGGGGGGTAATCATGCGTCCCCATGCGGCTTTTTGGCCTCCCCCCTTACCGGGCTCCCGGTAAAGGGGGGGTGGGGGGGATTTGGCTGTTTCGGACAAAACTTGTGGCAACGGGTATACCCTGGAGGAGCAACCCAACGGTAGCATTGGGTGCGAACTCACGGTGAGCTCGTCACTTGCCGTACCAACCATGCCCTCCGGACCTTGGCAAGCAGGCTTCCCAAAGCCCTCTCTTGCTCTTTTCGTCGATGGACGCACGGGTCCATCGGTTGCCGCGGAAGCGTGCCGCCATAAGGATACAGAGCAGTACGAGACTCATCGTCATGCACCACCACACACCTGCCGGCCCGAGTCGGAACACGTAGATGGACAGCAAAATGGAAGGGATCCTCACGAGCCACATCCCGGTAACTATGATCCTCATTGTGGCGAAAGTATCTCCCGCACCCTGCAAGGAGCCCGAAAGCGATACCCCGACGGCGAGGAACGGCATGGCCACCATGTTAATCCGCAAGTATCGCACCATTTCGTCGAGAACTGCCGGGTCTCCGGTGAGGCTTGCGGCAATTTGCGGGGCCAAGGCGAATATTGCCAGCGACGGGAGCAGGGTTATGGCGAGACTCAGTCCGGCAGTCGCTTCGGCACCGAATCGTGCGCCTTCCACGTCTCCTTTTCCCAGTCGAGTCCCGGTAAGCACGGCCGCGGCCATGTTCATCGCAAAGATGGGGAGAAAGATGATCGCCTCCACCCGCAATCCTCCGGTCATGGCCGCCAAGGCCGTGATTTCGCCGGCTCCCAAACGGCCCACTAGGAAATAGACCACCAGAGTGCCGGTGTTCCAGGCCACTTGTTGAAGAGCGGACGGTAGGCCCAGGCGAAGGAGGTTCCGGAAGCAACCGGTTAGGGGTGCCGTAATGGATCTTATGCCGATGAAGCCGGTCCACTCGTAAACGCAAAGGAAGTTGAGGACCATCCCAACCGTCACGGCAATAGCGCTCCCGTACGCAATGCCGCGGAAGCCCAGTGCCGGGATCGGTCCGCAGCCGAAAGCGAGCACCACATCGCCGACTACATTTACGGCAGCCGCGATCAAGGCGTTGAACATGGCCGTGCGGACGCGGCCGGAGGCCCTTAACACCCCTGCCGTGATAATCATCATATAGGTGGGAGTCAGAACTAAAGCGAAGATA
>JAZDOF010000830.1:0-2465 GCA_043799015.1 Pseudomonadota bacterium
TACATATTCAGTCACATCCGCCGCACGTTTGCTATTCTCCATATGAGCGTACGCGGCCCCGTTTACCAAGCGGCCACTCTATCCTGCCCGTCCTGTATTCTCCTCTTTGCGCAACTCGCTTTTTGTGCTGATGCTCCGACAGCAATTGATCGCCTTTTGTTCGTCTTAGGTCCTCATCACACATGCGCGGCTTTCTTGGCCGATAATACCCTAATGGCGCGAAAAAATGGGTTTTATCATGTGCTTTTGATGGCTCGCACTTGGTTTTGGGCCCACGGGGGTGCCCCGTGATGTAGGCATGCCCCTCCGAGGCTCAAACGCGAAGCATGTGATTCCGTTTCAACTCCATTTCACCGCTTTGCCGTGCTTGTCCCTAATTATCTCCTTAACCACGGTGACCTTTCGAGGACACTTGTATCGCGAAAGGTATTCTCGACAGAAACGGATAATCTCCCGGTCCTCGGTCCTTACACCTTTTTCCGGGACGATCAACGCTTCGATAACTTCCCCTCGCATGAGGTCCGGCGTCCCCTTTAGGGCCACGTCCGCGACCCCGGGGTGACGGATGATGATTTCCTCCACCTCCTGACAATACACGTTGAATCCCGACGTTATGATCAGGTCCTTCTTAAGGCCGGTAAGGGTTATGTACCCGTCTTCATCCAGAAATCCCAGGTCTCCGGTATAGAGCATGCCGTTGCGAATTACCGTTTCCGTTTCTTGCGGCCGACCGTAGTATCCCAGCATGACGGTGGGGCCTTTCACCGCCACTTCACCTTCCTGGCCCGCCGGCAGTAGATTACCGGCGTCATCCTTTACGACCACTTCAACGCGAGGGATGGGAAGTCCCACGCTCCGCGGTTTGTTGGGGATGTTGATGTTGTTCCAGGACACCACGGGCGATGCCTCGGTGAGCCCGTAGCCGTGATAGACGTCTATCTTGTATCGCTCGCAGAACTTCTCGTATATCTCCAAGGAAAGCGGTGCCCCACCGCTTATGGCTATGCGAAGGCTTGTAAGGTCCAGGTCTCTGCACGCCGGATGGTAGAGAAGTCCATAGTAAACCATCGGCACGCAACCCGTGAAGGTGACTCGCGCCTGTTGCAGCCAGGGCATCAGCTTGGGGAAATCCGCGCGCTCGACCAGATAAACCGTTCCTCCGACTTGAAGAATGCACAGAAGATTCACCGCGGCGCCGAAGGCATGAAACATGGGGATCAATGCAAGACTGCGTTCTTCATGGGTGCCGCCACACTGGTCACGGAGCATTACGCTGTTGTAGTCGAGATTCGCGTGACTTAGGGTAGCGCCCAACGCCCTCCCCATCAGGCCGGCGGTGAAGATGACCACTGCGGGATCGTCAGGGCTGAGGTCAACTGCCTTAAAGTCCGGGGAAAAGTCCTGGTCGATTTCCGGAAGAGAGACTGCGCCCGCGGCCGGTTCCGTTGAAATCACCAATTTGATGTACGAAGCCCTCTCCCTCAACTCAACGAGTTTAGGCAGTTGGTCGGGAGTGCATATCACGACCACGGGTTTGCATTCCGCAAAGTAATGGTTCAGTTCGTACACCGTGGATGCGGGATTGAGGGTTACCGCTATCGCCCCCACTCGCATCGACCCGAAATAACTCATTACAAACTCAGGTCGGTTGCCCATCAGCACGGCAATACGGTCCCCTTTTTCAACCCCTGCTTTAACCAGAGCGTTGGCCAACCTGTTGACGGAACGCAAAAGGTCTCCGTACGAGACCCTTAAGTCTTCAAACACCAAGGCGGTATGATCAGGCATGCGCTCAGCGTTGCGGTCCACCAGTTCACTTAAGTTCATTTCTTCTCCGCGTTCTCATGTTTTCCTAACATGTGTAGATAAGCAGGATTACCGCCTCCGTGTCAATGACGTACGAAGCTTGCGTAACTTGGCGAAAACGTTACCGGTCCACCGTCACGCTCATCCCTGCGGCGCTGTTTTGCGTATTTTGCGGGGCTGCTTCGGGGCTTCCTCCACTGCGAACCACTGGGGCAGTCGTATGCGTTTGGTCACGCATTTCGGCTCCAACCCCTCCGATACCGCAACCGGGGTCATTCGAGGCATCACTACTCGCTTCAGATCATTCCTACATGATCCGCGAGGAAAGCACTCCAAACACGGCCCCACACCATCGGCGCATCCCACGGGCAATTCGCTCAGGCAAACCGGGGCCGACCGAAGGCTCGGCTCGGGAACGGGATACCTGTGGGTCGTGGGTTTGGACGCCATGATGGTCTTGGTTGCCACGCAAGGCACCATTTTCTGATGATAGGTAGTGCAGCTTCCGGGAACCGGCTTGATAAAGAAAGTATATTGACCGGTCAGTGCGAGAATGTCTTCGCCCGTTGCAAGGGCCGAGGAGACAAATGCCAGCCCGAGGAGCGCGGCCACAAACGTTCGTGTTAAAGCCACAGGCATGATAGACCTCCTAGATTACA
>JAZDOF010001085.1:0-3321 GCA_043799015.1 Pseudomonadota bacterium
TGATACAGGCCGCCAAGGCAAAAGCCAGAGGCTATCGGTCAACCAGGAATCTGATCACTATTGTATACCTGATTGCCGGAAAGCTCGATCTTTCCGTTACCCACTCACAATAGCGAGGAACCAGATTACCCCTACTACGGAGGCAACTCCTTCCCAAGAACCCCAGGCCCGACGGGCAAGCCCGAATGCACTAATGCCCGATAAAGCCACCCCTAGAGGTAACCAAAACGATGTGGCGAGGTTCACGGCAGGCGCGCCGTCCAAAGCAAGAAAAGCCGCGGGCAGCATGTAGGACGTGTAATGATAAAATGGAGGCCGAACACCAGCTAGGAATTGAAATTCAAAAGGGCCTCCGTTAAAGGCCGCCTCTCGGAGTCGCGCGATCAATCCGGAATGAATAAGGTAATCACTCCAAGGCAAGAAACAAATATCCGTTCCGCACGGCTCTCGCTGTATAATGCCTGTCTGAGTCCATATGGATGCGCCAACAAAGGCAAGGAACACCACTGCCAAATTCCAACGGCCTTCCGAAAGAGGCTCAGGACTCCATCGAGCCTTCCGAAAATAGTATGCACCAAGCCCGAGTGCGGATAAGAGCACGAATAGAGCCGCAACATAGGGACCAGGCACGACGACGGCCGTCAGGAGTAGAAGGTTTAGTAAGATGACACCCGCGGGAAATTGGAGGCAAAAAACGACGGAACCCATCGCTTCGTAATCGAAGCACCAGGCGAATAGTCGGCCGCAAATCACACATAAGACCGGAAAAACAAAGACAAACAGATACCCACCAACGCCCATCCAAGATCCAACGATAAATTGCCAGGTTATGACGAAGCTGGAAACTACCATGCAACACAACCCAGCATGCAGCAGACTCATCAGATTGCTCCTCCAGGTAGCTCAGAACCCGTCATCGGAAACTCCGTGCCGGGATGTGTGGGGTTACTACAATATAGTAATATATATGGCACGGACAATATCAGGTTCAGACTTGAATTGCGAGTTTCAACGTAATCCTTCACCCAGAATCCGCCACCTCATTTTCCGGGGGATCGTTTGGAGTCTCGTCGGACCGTAAATCCCCCTTGATCATGTCCCCCACCCGTGAAAATCGGACCTCGTGGCACGCGTGTCGGGTTCGTATGCCGAATTCCCCCTGCTCGAGCATGCTTTAGGCGCACCACCCCCCCGGTCTGCGCCTCATGTCCCCGACATTCAGGCGTGCCTAGCCTGATTCCCAAAGGCTCAGAATCTTCCTCCTCATTTCAAAGAGTGTTTCGTTCGACCCATGCCCCCCCAACCAGTCGAACGCGCAGCATCCGAGCGCGATTCAGCACACGACCCGGCAGCTTGATCAACCGGAACCGTATGGCCTTCATGCGGTTGCCGGTTGAGTTGATGATTTCCACCACAGCTCGTGCGGTTATCGTTGCGCCTGTTATACCGTCAATTTCAGATGAAAGCGGCTCGAAAATGGATCTGCCTCGAAACCGAGCAAGCCGGCTGTCGATCCCGTTGACGTGGGGCGGCGTCTCGCGAGATTCCGGCAACGTTGCCCTCTTGATCTCCGGATACGGAGAGCATAAGATTGATGGGGCCGCCAAATCCTTTTACATCACGGGCAGCGGGAATCGTGGCAAGCGTGACGGTGGATTCCGGTTCTGTTGCCGATCGTCCCACATAGTGGGGAAAAGGTTTTTCGTGAAAAACGAAGGGTTCCGATCCAGATACTCTTTTGAGAGTCTCTTCCGAGAACCTTACCGTGAAATCTCCTCCCGGCGGGCCGATGAGCACATTCCACAAGCCTGCTGCCGCCACTGCAAAGATCAATGGCCACGTAAGCCGCACGTAGGGAAACGACGGTCGTAGCCGATCAACGTCCTCAGCCAAGCCGATTTTCTTGACACAAGCAGCTACATCGGTAGAAAGCCCATGTCTGCATACGACCGTATTTACGGCATCACGCTCATCATACACCTCCCCGAGCGGCCCACTTTGCCGGAAAACAGCTACTCCGTCGCGTCCTTTTTTTGGGGGTCTCCGAATAATCACCCAAGCCCGTGGAAAGAGGTGAGGAACGTAAGATTAGGGAAACGGCCTGCGCTAACCGCTTCGCAGCAAATGGGCGCTTTTGGCCTGCCGACGGAGTGGAGCGTGACCCGCATTACGCACCGGCCTCATATGCCGTGAGTCATTGCGATCTTCTCGAACATCATGACGAGCCCCGCACCGAGCCTGTACAATGAATCAGCATTCAGGTTGTCTTCCGCGGTCTCGTCGAAGAAGACGTTCACCGACGATTCCAAGCCGCCGTCCGGCTTCCAGTAACACATCAGCATCGGTATTTTGGGGAGCGGATGCAGGATTACGGCAATGTCCGAGTTGAAGGTCCTGGGCGCACGCTTCGCGCTGAAGATATGGATCATGAGCTCAAATAGGTCGGTATGGGCGTCGGCCACGCGCTTCAGAGGCTTTTCACACCGCTGTGTGAACAGGGGCGCCCAGGTAGCTGCGGTCTTAAGCTCGCGCAAAGGGACCCAGTTGCCTGACACGGGTTTCCCTGCACAAGATGCCACATAGGTGAGAAGCGGCACTGTGACCCATCGATGCACATGGCAAGCAGAGGTCACATTCCCTAGGGAATCCACGCGGAAGTCCTTTCCGAGCACATTAACCGTCAGCGCGTCACCTGAATACAAAGCCCCCAGCCTCTCGGCGGAGGAAGCGAGATCCGTGCCCGCGACCTCACCTCTCAACCGCGCCAGTAGCTGCTCTTCCGCCCGCTCCAGGGTTCTGGAATCTGAGTTCTCAACGGTGAACCGCTCCAGAACGGCTCTATCCACATGGGGGCAGTCCTCAAGACGCGTATCACCCTTGAATACCGCGGCAGCAAAGGCTAGGCATGTTGGAACCCGACAGTCCCTGCAATTTGTCCTTGGCAGTATCTTGAAAATGTCCATGGCATTTCTTAATTCCATCATTCCTCCGGGTTCCGGCCGCTGCGTCCCCGTGACCGGTTCCTGATTCCATCCTTCAATCTACGTCATGAATAACAGATCATGGCGAAGAATGAATCCCCCATTTGGGTGATCCGTCGGTTGACCTGCCGAACTGGGTCGAGGCTTCCTGCACCAGGTAGCGCCCGGACTCAGGGCCGGTCATACTGCGCTAGGTTTGGAGACGGAAGACACCGAGACACTCCACTCTGTACCTTTCTTGTTAAGCGGCAATGGAATCTCTCTGGGATATCTTGACGGATACGTGAGTAGAAATGGGGACATTCTTTTGTGTTTGCAGGATACCAATATGTCAAGCCTG
>JAZDOF010000841.1:0-9589 GCA_043799015.1 Pseudomonadota bacterium
ACCGGCCGCTACGAACGCCGCATTGCCGCCGAAGAAGCTATCCTGGGTCACCGTGGCGTCATCGCCCGCGATCACCGATGCTAGGTTGCCGCCGGCAAAGGAGGCCTGATGCACCGTGGCATCATCTCCGGCCGTTACGGAGGCTACGTTCATGCCGAATACCGAAGACTGGGTTACGTCCGCATCGTCGCCCGCGGTCACAAAGGCCGCATTACCACCGGCAAAGGAATCTTGCGTTACCGTCGCATCGTCACCCGCGTTCACGAAGGCAAGGTTACCACCGATGAAGCTGTTCTGACCGACGAACGCGTCGTCACCCGCAGTTACGAAAGCCGCATTGCCGCCGAGCACGCTGTTCTGGACCACCGTGGCGTCGTCACCGGCATCGACCACCGCCACGTTGCCGCCCAGGAACGAAGATTGCTCCACGTTCGCATCACCGCCCGCGGTTACGAACGCCGCATTACCGCCGAATACCGAATCCTGCGATACGTCCGCATCACCACCCGCGGTTACAAACGCTGCGTTACCGCCGGCAAAGGACGTCTGATCCACCGTGGCATCGCCACCGGCTTCAACCCCGGCCACGTTGGCCCCAAAAACGGTGTCCTGCGACACATCAGCGTCACCGCCTGCCCCAACTCCGGCAACATTCGCTCCGAAGAAGGCGTCTTGAGATACGTCCGCATCACCACCGGCGGCCACCCCTGCCACATTGGCTCCGGCAAAAGCGAACTGATCGACGCGTGCATCATCGCCCGCGGCGACGTAGGCCTCATTCACTCCAAAGCCTGCAAACTGAGCTACCTGGGCATCGTCGCCGGCCATAACGTATGCAGCGTTGCTCCCGAACACGGCCCCTTGCAGGACTACGGCATCGTCCTCAGCCGCCACGAATGCCGCGTTGTCGCCTGCGAACGCTGTTTGCGAAACAAAGGCGTCGCCTCCGGAAACTACTGCGGCCACATTGCCGCCGCCCACGCCGTAAGCAGCCTGCTGCAACGACACACCGTCGCCGTAAGCAGCCGCTACGTTGTCACCGGCGCCGAACGTCGTCTGACCTACATCGGTGAATTCACCCGCGCCGACAAAGCCCAGGTTGGGCCCGTAAATGCTGCTCTGATCGAGACCGGTATCGGTGTCGACGAACACATCGGCAAAGTTGCCGGCGTCACCGAAGCCTACCTGATCCACGTCAACATCCGTGAAATGACCAATGGCTGCGGCATTCATAAAGACGCCGTCCTGTTGGACGTCCACGTCGCTACCGACCGCCATGGCTCCGAAGTTACCACCGTCACCGACCTGGTGCAGATCGGCATCCGTGAAAACCCCCACTCCGGCAACGTTGGCAAAGCCGTCCTGGGTCAAGTCGACATCCGTGCCTACGCCCACATTAGCGATGTTTGTCCCGCCCTCCTGATCGACGTCAACATCGGTGCCCACCGAAATGTCGGCCGCATTGAAGGCCCCCTGTTGATCCACATCGACGTCGGTGAATACTCCGACATCCGCCGAGTGAACCCCTTCGCCTCCCTGGTTTATGTCGACATCGGTATCTATATCGGCGGAAACCATCTGAGCATCGGCGCCGGTTTGATGCACGTCAAGGTCGGTTACAAGCCCCATGTGGGCGTCGCTGTCTCCGTGGCCCTGGAAGTCGATGTCGGTGTCAACGCCGATGTCAAGGGAGTTGCCGCCACCGAATCCTCCACGATCAAACTCGGCATCTTGGCCTATCTCCTGATCGACCGTCACATCACCTGTACCGAAGCTGTCCTGGTCAATTCCGATCCCGGAGTGCATACCGAGTTCCTCGCCACCGGAAGCGAAATCCCACTCCACGTCCATGTTCAAGTCGAGTTGGCCGTCCTCACCCCACTGTGCATCCATGGTGAAATCGAATTCGAAAGCGAAGTCGCCGTCGCCGGCGTTGAAATGAAGCCCCGTCTGGAGCGCGCCTTGATCATCCGTGGAGAACCAGTCGAACGACTGGTCGAAGCTGACCGATGTCCCGTCGTCGTTTACTTCCGTGAAGTGGAATGAATATGAGAAGTAAATGTCGCCGTCCGAGGTGTAATTTGCATGGGCCTCGAAAGTGGCTGTTATGTCGTCCCCATCCGCCGACTCGAGATGGATCACTCCGGCATAGCCCGCATCTGATTGATCGTCGGACGCGGTATCGACTTCCGCGGCCTGACCTGCGTCCACCACGTCGTAGGCATCACCAACTATGGCTTCATCCAGCGGTGCAGGCTGGTCAACCGCGCCCGCCCCGGCGTCTCCTCCGGCCCCCCCGGCCCCGGCGTCTCCACCGTCCCCGGAATCCTGGGCTACGTCATCCACATTATCGCCTACGCCGACGTCGGCGTTCCAAACTATTCGTTTTTCCAGCGTTTCAAATGATTCTTGATCGGTAGCGGTAGGCTGGTCGCCTTCGCGACTATCCGCGGACCACATCTTGCGGAACCAACTACGGAACTTGGACATATTCTCCTCCTCAGCCTGGGACCCGCGAGGGTCTCATGGTAGCGCCCCGCCACGAGGAGAATCTCCATATATTAGGGCTTTATGTCCCGGAGCTTCTTTATCTATGGGGCAGGAAATCTATTTTGTCTCGTATCTCGGACTCTCCCCTTTTACCTTAGTTATAGATTTAACATGAGCCCACAGGATGTCAAGAGAAAAATTTTTACCTGACTTCATTGGTTTTTTCGGCAGAAATCTCAGATCGATTCCTGGGCCATATGTCACTGCGTTTTCATCGCCGCCGAACCCTTACACGGGTCAGCCGAAGCGACCCCTCCGGTCTTCTTCCGGACGATCGTCCAGCCGCCTTGAAAGCGCTTTCCAATAACCTGGTTCAAGGGCCTTCGGTATTGAAAAAGCCGACTGCATTAAGTATGCTGCTTCTTGGTCGAAAAGGCGTTGCTCGACCACGGGAAGTCGGCCTGTGGCGGGTGCCGGCCATGGGCAGTAGTGATTGGAGGCTTTCATGAATGATCGGTCGGCCGTATGTCGCCAATACGACTCGCTTATTTCCGCGGAAGAAAACCGCGCCATGTTTGACCGCATAGCCCCCTACTACGATGCGACCAATAGAATACTCTCGCTGGGGCTGGACCGGTTGTGGCGCGTTCAGGCCGTGCGTAGATTGGCCCCCGGAGTTGGGCGGCGCTACCTGGACGTGGGGTGCGGCACCGGAGATATGGCAATGGAAATACTCAGACAGTCTCGGGGCTCCACGGTTACCGGAATAGACCGGTCGGAGGCAATGCTGGCACTTGGGCGGCGGAAGGCCGCAGCGAAGGGGTACGATCGATCGATCGACCTTCTGACCGGAGACGCACTCAGCTTGGCTTTCGACAACGAAATGTTCGACGGTTCCATTACGGCCTTTTGTATCAGAAACGTAACCAAGAGGCAGGCGGCCCTTGAGGAGATATTTCGGGTACTAAGGCCCGGCGGTATGCTTGTAATACTTGAGCTGACCCAACCCGTCGGCATCATGCAGCCCTTGTTCGCCCTCTATTCCGATGTGGTCATCCCTGCGGTCACGCGGGTGCTTTCATCCAAGCCTGCATACAAGTACCTTACGGATTCCATGGCGGATTTCCCGCCTTCCGAACTATTTACCCGCGTTATATCGGATTCGGGATTCGTTGACGTCGAGGCGTCTCGTCTCACCGGAGGCATCGTTACCCTATTCGCGGGACGCAAACCTTGCGGTTGATCATAGGGCTACGGCTCTTTTTCCTAGTGTATTGAACGGCTTCGTGCCGACTGTGATCCATGGACTACGCCTCTTACAGAGGGAGCTTGTTACGACGAGGGCTGAACGGGACGTTGCGTTGCGGGAAACACCTTGCCCGCAACGCCGCCGGTCTCACCCCCAATCCCCTCTTCCATTCCGGAGATGAGAGCTCCGTAGCCCTCTTCCCCGGAGTTAGAGATGGGGCCGGAGGATGAGGAGGTCGGGACGCGAGACGGGCCTTCTTCTTCAGGGAGAACTCGCGGCGAATGACTTCTCCACGGCCGCTTGGCTCCTCGGCACGTCCCCGTTTTTTTTCGTGGGTGTTCTTTGGTCGTGATGCTTCTTGATGCTCCTCAAGGTCAATCCAAGGTCGGCATATTCGTACCCGCAACCATAAACAGCTCGGTTTTGGTCGCGAGGTCGCAATATTCAACGGTATTCGGTATGTCTCGGGAGGTAGGAAATGAATCAAGATCCGGAAGCTGGGGGGCAAGCTCTAACTGGAGCACAGGCCCACGATTTTTCTGACGGAAAGGAAAATGTCGAAAGGATACGCGACCTTCTTTTCGGTCCCCAGGTTAGGTCCTTCAATAACAGATTCAACCGATTGGAAGAGCGGCTGGTACGCGAAATCACCGACATGAGAGACGATGTCCGCAAGCGGGTTGATGCCCTAGAGCTTTTCATGAAGAATGAGCTCAAAACCTTAGTGGGGCGCGTTACCCAGGAGCAGGAAAAGCGTTCGGAAGCCGTTCGAAGCCTTAAGGGCGACATAAAAGGTATTAGCGAGGCTTTCGAAGAAAAGTTGTCCCAGCTCGACAACCAAGTTGAAGAAACGGCAAAGGACCTTAGAGAGCAACTCCTTTACCAGTCGAAGGGTTTAACGGAGGAGATATCAAAGAAGCACGATGAGGCCCTATCCGTGGCCCAGGAATGGGTGGATCGGGTGCGGTTGGAATATGTCGATCGGGCCAATCTTTCCCGATTGTTCACGGAGACCGCGGTCCGATTGAACGCCAATCTGGCAAGAGACCTCCTCCCGGGACAGGAGGACGTGGGCGATGAGTGATGAGTCCTTCGGGGACCTTGGGCAACCCGCCGCCGAAGTCATCCCGCCGGAGAAGGACGAGTTCGCCGAGCTACGGCAATTGCTGCTGTCACGCGAGCAATCGCAGATCGACAAGATTAATCAAAGAGTCAGCGACCCCAAGACGCGCGCAAAGGATGTGGCCCACGTGCTTTCCGAGGCGGTGGGCTACAGGAGCCGAGAAGACAAAACCCTCGTGCCGGCCTTGATGGGCACCGTAGAAGAAATTCTAAGGGCCTCGGTGAGAAGGGACCCACGGACCATCGTCGATTGCCTTTTCCCCGTCATGGGGCCGGCGATACGAAAATCCGTGGGCCACTTTCTCAGCGACATGGTTCAATCTATGAACCAGGCTCTGGAACACGGTCTGTCGTTGCGGGGACTCGGGTGGAGGATCGAGTCCTGGAGAACCGGGAAGCCTTTCGCCGAGGTTGTCTTGCTCCACAGCCTTGTTTACAGGGTTGAACAGGTGTTTCTTATTCACGGCGAAACGGGTCTGTTGCTGGGACATGTGAGTGCCGAGTCCGTGGTTTTCGAGGACGCGGACATGGTGTCGGGCATGTTGACGGCAATAAGAGATTTCGTCCGGGACTCGTTCAAACCCGGCCGGGAGGATGAATTGGAGAACCTCCGGGTCGGTGAGCTTACGGTCGTTGTGGAACAAGGGCCGTTGGCGTACATAGCCGCGGTAATACGAGGAACGCCTTCGTCCCAGCTTCGGATCGTTTTCAAGGAAGCGCTCGAAGCCATCCACCTGCATTTGGGAGAGGCACTGGAATCGTTTGATGGCGACGCCGCTCCATTCCAGGCGGCCGGAGGCCTGTTGGACGACTGCCTTCAACACCGCTACGGCGTCGAAAAGCAGAAACGGTTTGGGCGGCTCATAGCGGCCGTCTGCGTCTTGGTCGTCGCTGCGGCATACTGGATAGGCATGGAGATAGCCGCGGGAATGAGATGGGATAGGTTCACGGACCGACTAAGGAAGGAAAAGGGCATCGTCGTCATATCCGCCGAGCGTTCGGGGGGGAAACATACGATTGTCGGCATGCGTGACCCGTCGGCAAGGGACCCTAAGACTCTTCTTGAAGGAAGCGGGCTGGACCATGATTCCATCTCATGGTATTTGGAACCGTTCCAGGCTTTGGAGCCGCAGTTTGTTCTTGCAAGGGCCGGCTCGGCCCTCAATCCGCCGGGAACGGTAACGCTCACCCTTGAAGGAGACGTACTCGCAGCCGTTGGAACAGCACCGTACGACTGGATTAAGAAAGCGGAACAGTCCGTTCGCTTCCTGCCCGGCATAATGGGATTCCGAAACGGACTCACAGCGGATTACGGTTTGGTGCTGCAAAGGATCAAACATGCCTTGTCTCCACCCAACTCCGTATCCGTAACCCTCGAGGACGGAGTGCTGTCCATGGCCGGAACCGCGCCTCGGGAGTGGATCGAAAATGCCCGGTTGCTTGTCGGAGTGTTCCCGGAGATAACGGCCGTGGCCGACAAGAACCTGGTCGAGGATCCGGAACCCGTCCTTGCGCGCATAAGGCGAATCCTCGCCGCTCCCGACACGGTTGCCCTCAGCCTTAAGAACGGCACGCTCAAGGCCCGTGGGACCGCACCCTACGAATGGGCCGGCGAAGCTGGAAGGCTTGCGAGTATCCTGCCTGACGTGACGAAGTACGACGATGCCGAGTTGGCTCTGCAATACGACCATCTCCTTGCGAAGATCAAACGGATCTCGGCGCCTCCGGATACCGTTTCGTTGAAGATGACGGACGGGGTGCTCCGGATTTCCGGAACCGCACCGCATAAGTGGATAATTGAAATGAGAAGGGCCGTTAGATCGTTTTCCGAAGTTTCCGGTTACAACGAAAAGGACCTCACGGACATGGACGAGGCCCGTCTCGCCGCCCTCAAGACAGGGATCGACGGTACGACGATCGGCTTCGACAGGAATACGGATCGCGTTGCACCGGAACAGGAACACACGGTGACCGAGCTCGTCTTCGGGCTGCGCTCTCTAAGGGCTACCGGTGAAGTCCTTGGTCGGCGCTTTCACGTAGAGGTCAAAGGACACTCGGATTCGCTGGGCTCGGAAGCGGCAAATCTAGCCCTGAGCCTCAAACGCGCCGAACGGATCGCCGCTCTTCTCGTTGCCGGAGGGGTCCCTCAAGCGGACCTTTTGGTCAAAGGGGCCGGGGCGGCGGAACCGGTCATTTCGGAGACGTCCGAGAAAGAGCGGGCTCTGAACCGAAGGGTTAGTTTCACCGTAGTATTTGCCGAACGGCGCGACGATGGGGTGCGCAGGTGATTCAGAAGAAGATTTGTATGATCGGAGCCTTCGCCGTAGGCAAGACGAGTCTCGTAAGACAATTCGTGAGGAGCATCTTTGACGAGAAGTATCTCACCTCGGTCGGAGTCAGAGTCGACAAGAAGATCGTCACCGTGGCAAACCGAGAAGTCATGTTGATGCTCTGGGACCTTGAGGGCCAGGACGATTATCACACCGTGAAGACTTCGTACTTTCGGGGCGCATCGGGATATTTCCTGGTCGTCGACGGAAGCTGCCGAGCAGGACTTTTTGTCGCTTTGGAGCTTCAGAAGCTTGTAGAGAGAGAGATCGGAACCGTTCCATACCTTATGCTGCTGAACAAGAGCGATCTCTGCGATTCTTGGGAATTGCGTCAAGAGGACATCGACTTTCTGGCGGCATCCGGCATAATTGTCCGAAGGACAAGCGCCAAAACCGGCGAGGGAGTCGAAGGGGCCTTTCTTACTCTTGCGCAAAGAATGCTCGAGCAGCCTCCCACCGGACGGCATACGTAATTTGGAGACCGCCAAGTGAACGAGTCGTTTCCTTTTGACCTATTGGCAGCCCTTGATCTTCTCATCGCGGAGCGAGAGAGACCTGGGTCCTTCAGACCGGTGGTACCGGTACCGGACTTCTGTCGGCAATTCTTCCCCCCTGTGGATTCGCCCGACGGTCCGTTTCTTACGTTTGATGAGTCCCCCTTCTTGATCCATTTTCTTGAGGAAGCCGAAATATTCTGGCAGGGATGCCGGCCCGGTCGCTTGGCCTCGGGACCTTGGATCGAGACCCATGATTTGGATGAGCGTTTTCCTCTGCAAGCTTCGGCCGTTTGCTGTGCCGGCAGAGGATTTCTCATCATCGAGCTTCTGGGAGTGGACTTTCAGGAGCGAAGAAGGCTTCTCCAAAGTGCGAGGGAGAGACAACTCGTACAGCATCATAATGAGCAACTCAAACGGGAAATGGCACGTAGAGAGCTGGCGGAGAAGGAATTGACGAAACGTGAGCGCCTCCAACGCCAACTCCTGGCTACCGCGGCCACGGCGATTTTCATCATGGACGAATCGGGAAGAGTTACCGGAATCAACGACGAATTCCGCAGGCTCACCGGCTACGAGGAACAGGACGTCATGGGAGAACCGTGGGTTCACTGGTCCAACGGACCTTGTGCGTACGATTCCGGAATTGCCTCGCATATGCCTAAGAATGGGCTGTTCAGGCAACAATGCTCTTTGACGACCAAGGAAGGTCGCGTCCTCACCGTGTTGAGAAATGCCCACCCGATCACCACGGACGCCGGTTTGACGGGATGGATCGAATCGTTTACGGATGTTACCGACTTGATCGAAGCCCGGTTGGCCGCGGAGCACGCCAGCCATGCCAAGAGCGAGTTTCTCGCCAACATGAGCCACGAGATCAGGACGCCGATCAATGGGATAATCGGTATGACCGAACTGGTCTTGAACACCGAGCTTACCGATGAACAACTCCGATACCTGCAAACCCTTCAGTACTCCGCCGAACATCTGCTCGGCCTTATTAACGGCATTCTGGACTTCTCGCGTATCGAAGTCGGAAAGCTCGAACTCCTCGATATCGACTTCAGCGTCCGGCGGTGCGTGTCGGATGCCGTGGCGCTGTTGGGAATCGAGGCGGCCTCAAAGGGCCTCGAGCTGGTTTGTCGAGTTTCTCCCACCGTTCCGGATGCCGTTCGGGGCGACCCGGGCCGATTGAGGCAGATTCTCGTGAACCTTGTGGGAAATGCGGTCAAGTTTACCGAAAAAGGCGAAATTTTCCTGCGAGTGGACCTGGATGACGGCACCGGCAACAAAGCTGAGATCCGGTTTGCAGTCTCAGACACGGGTATAGGTATCCCAAGTGTGGACAAGGATAGGATTTTCAATCCCTTCGAACAGGGAGACGCTTCCTCCACAAAAAGATACGCCGGCACCGGACTCGGCCTTGCCGTCTGTTCCGAACTCGTCAAGTTGATGGGTGGGCGACTCTGGGTGGACAGTGAAGTGGGGGTAGGCAGCACATTTCACTTTACCGCGGTTCTTGAGGTACGTGCCGATGCCGCCGAGCCTCCGGGTCTCGGTTTCGCGGAATACGGGGATGTCCCGGTAGTCGTCGTGGACGACAACGCGACGGTGGGAGCGGTCATTTCCGAAATTCTTTCCCGCTGGGGCATGAAGGTAAGAACCTTCGATTCCGGGAAAGCCCTCCTGGCGGCCTATGAAGGGTCCGACCAAGACATGGCGGCTCCCGCCCTTGCGATCGTCGATCGTGTTATGCCGAGAATGGACGGCTTTGAACTTGCGAGGCATATGAAGGATCACCCGGTATTGGCCGCCACGCGGGTGATAATGCTCGGGGCGCCCGGAGCTCCCTCGGCCCTGCGGCATGGAGCGGTCTCAAGCTACGTAACCAAACCCGTGGCTGA
>JAZDOF010000860.1:0-3628 GCA_043799015.1 Pseudomonadota bacterium
CAGGTCTTTCTCGCGCAACGCTTTCATCAGACGCTCGGTAATCGACAAATGGGCCCCGGACATGATGCTCAGGCCGATGACGTCAACCGATTCCTGCATTGCTATCGCGACTATTTCATCTATGCTTCGATGCAGTCCCGAATAGATCACTTCCATACCGGCGTCGCGCAGAGCCAGAGCAACCACCTTCGCCCCGCGATCGTGGCCGTCAAGTCCCGGCTTGGCTATTAAGACGCGTATTCTTTGTGTCTGCATGATATGTTCCTTTCACTCGGCCGGCCCACGGGAGTTTTGTTCCCGCTCGTACTCCAGCAGCACCGCCGTGCGGCCGCGGAGAATGTGTTCTCTGACCAACTTCTCCACCTCTTCCGAACGCCTTTCACGCATCATGGCCAGCATCTCGGTGTGGTCCCTATGACTTTCCCAGGCCAGGCTCTCATTCTTAAGAATGATCTTCCGAAAACGAAGTATCTGCTCCTTGAGATCGTTGATCATCTTAATAAGCCTGGGACTGCCGCTAAGTGCGTAGATAATATTGTGGAATTCGGTATTAATCTTGGGTAACGACTCGGGATCGTCGTTTTCCAGGTGTTTCTGAAAAAGATCTATCCTTCGCACCAAGGGCTTGAGTTGTGCCGGAGTATGCCTCATCGTCGCCAGTCGAGCCGCGTATCCTTCCAACACGGCCCTAATGCCGAAGCATTCCTCAATGTCTTCACGGGTTAATCCGGTCACCGAAAAACCGCTGTGGGGAAGCTTGGTCAAAAGGCCTTCGCGCTCAAGCTTGTGAATGGCTTCACGCACGGGGGTCCTACTGACTCCCAGCGTTTCGGCAACCTTGGTTTCCACCACCCTGCTGCCTGCGGGAATATCACCCCGAATTATCGCCAGCTTCAAATGCTGGAAGATGTGCTCACCGGCCGATTTCCGGTCCCCCAGGGGCCTCAAGACATTTGCGAAACTCTCGATCTTTCCTGATATCATTTCGCTCCTATTCCGGTCGCCCTCGGGAAGCTCGTCGGTTGTCCGGTATTGCGGACCCGCGGCACGCAAGCGTCACACCCCCACCCAACGGGCGATGTTGGTCCTCAACACTTCGTGAGTACCGCCGCCGCTGAGCAGGAAACGGGAATCACGGAAATATCGTTGGGCTGAGTATTCCATGGAATATCCGTAGCCTGCGAAAATTCTCGTACATTCATCCGCCGCGCTGCATGCCGCCTCAGTGGCGAAGTATTTCGCCATGGATGCTTCTTTGAGAGCGTCCTTACCGTGATCGATCATGGCCGCGGCATTGTAGGTCATCAGCCTCGATGCCTCAAGGTTTGTCGCCATATCCGCGATCTTGGCTTGAATGAGCTGGAATTTGCCTATGGTTTGGCCCGACGCGACCCGCTCCTTCGAATACTTGACGGAATCGTCCATCGCCGCACGCTGCAAGCCCAGGGCCAACGCCGCCGTCATGGTTCGGATCTCGGCAATAATCTTCAGGAAGGCATTCAACCCCTCGCCTTCCGGGGTCAGCCGGTATTCTTTGGGGATGAAAACGTCCTTGAAGGCCACTTCGCAAATGGGCGTGGACCGCGTCCCCAAGCTATCGAACCGGGGGCTGGTTGATACGCCCGGGAAATCACGCGGCACAAAGAAGTAGCCTATGCCTCGTAGCCGCTTCTTGGGGTCGGTCTGGCACATGACGGTATAGAACCCCGCTTCCGGACCGTCGGTCACCCAAGTCTTCATCCCGTTTATAAGGTACCCGCCGTCAACTTCGGTCGCCCTTGTGGTTATGGCGCCCAAATCGGACCCCGCGTCCGGTTCGGTCATACAGAAGCAGCCTATCTTTTCTCCCCGCATGGCCGGAATGAAGTACTTTTCACGCATCTCATCAGTGCCGTAGTGGAACAGAAAATTGGTGCCCATCAAACACTGCATCGCCGTGATTGAGGCCGCGCTGACCAGGCCTCTGGCAAGTTCTTCACAAATGATGCAGTACAGTGTGGTATTACCGCCGGCGCCGCCTTTGTTGCGCGGATAGCGAATTCCGAAAACACCCATTCCAGCCAATTTATGAAATATCTCTCTCGGAAATTCCGCATTTTTATCAAGTTCTTGGGCCGCGGGAATTACCTCCGCGTCTACAAATCGCGCTATTGTCTTGCGCACCAGTTCTTCGGGATTTGATCTGAGCATTACTGAGATCCTTCTACGTAAGGCCCTTAGCGGGACGCGGACATCTCGTATCGCGGCCCCCGGCACGCCGCCCGAGGCACGGACCGTTCCGGGGCGTCATTATGAAGCGGCAGGCCTTGCGGGGCCTTCCTAGTCGCACATTATTTTGCAGACTCCGGCCAGTTGTTTGGTCAGCTCGGGTACCACGTCGAACAAGTCCCCGACTATACCCCAATCCGCCACCTTGAAGATCGGAGCGTACGGGTCCTTGTTCACGGCTACTATGAACTTGGAATCCATCATGCCGGCCCGGTGCTGAATAGCCCCGGACAAGCCGCATGCAATGTACAGGTCCGGTCGGACCGTCACACCGGTCTGCCCCACTTGTCTGGAAGCCGGAATCCAGCCTGCCTCGACCGCTACGCGTGTACCCGCCAACTCTCCGCCCAATGCTGCGGCCAATTCACTGAGGAGCCGAAATCCCGCAGCGTCATTCACGCCCCGTCCCCCGGCTACGATGATCTTTGCTTCCGAAAGGTCCACGCCCGTTTTCGGCTCCTTCACGATCTCCAAGACCTTGGTGCCGATTTGTTCTTCGGTGAGGCCCGCGGCGTGGATCACTACCCTACCCTTCTTGTCCGGGGTCGGGGCCACTTCCATCACGCCCGGCCTTACCGTTGCCATTTGCGGTCGTGAAAAACGATTGGCGATGGTTGCCATGATGTTTCCGCCGAACGCGGGCCGTGTCTGGAGGAGGATGCCCTCCGCGGGATCAATGGCCAGCCCCGTGCAGTCCGCGGTCAAACCGGAACCGACACGCCTGGAAACCCTGGGGGCTAGGTCTCGACCTATATGGGTGGCGCCCATGAGTAGGATGTTCGGTTTATGGGCGGTAACGAGCTCATGAAATATGTGAGCGTAGGCTTCGGTGCGGTAATCCTTCAGAAGCTCGTCCTCTACCACATACACCAGGTCCGCGCCGAGCTTGATGAGGGAGTTCGCGAGCCCGGAAATCCCCGCGCCTATCAAGACGGCCGCCGTCGGATGGTTCAACTCTCCGGCCAATTCCTGGGCTTTTCCCAACAATTCCGCAGAAACCCTGTTAAGCTTGCCTTCCCGTTGTTCGGCGAATACCCAAACGCCCTTGTGACCGCTGAAATCGGGTATGGCCTTAGGTTGTGCATCGGTGAGGATCGCTTTGTTGCGACAGGCATCAATGCAAGCTCCGCAAGACGTACACCGGTCTCCGATGTGAGCCTTGCCGTCTTTTATTTCCATGGCATCATAGGGGCAGGCGCGCGTGCATCGACGACATCCGTCACAAAGATCGACTTCAACCCAGATTGCCATAATCACCTCGTGAATTCATGGGCCTTGCCGGCATCACAATTCCCCAAGCAATGGGGGAAAACGTACGAAATTGGGATCCTGCGGGTCAGGATGCTCATATCAGCTTATT
>JAZDOF010000881.1:0-7465 GCA_043799015.1 Pseudomonadota bacterium
CCCCGCGGAGACTAAGTCATCGGATAAGCTTGAATATTCTACCCCACCTTACCAGAGGGAAGTTGTCCACGGAATAGTAGATCATGAACGCCTCGCCCTTAACGTCCTCAACCGGTACGAACCCCCAAAACCTACTGTCCTGGCTATGGTCCCGGTTGTCGCCCATCACGAAAAGCCTGTTCTTGGGGACGGTGGTGGGGCCGTAATTGTCGCGTTCACCAACGATGGAATTCCTTGGCAGGACCGGTTGGTCGTACTGGGTAAAAGGTTCTTCAACAGGCGCGGAGTTAATCAGCAACTTCTTGTTCTTGATTTCCACCGTGTCTCCGCTTACGGCGACGACGCGCTTTATGAAGTCCTTTGTTCGATCTTCGGGATACACGAAAACGATTACGTCCCCGCGCTTCGGATCGGAAAAGGCAAGCCAACGTATGTTCGTGAAGGGTATACGTATCCCGTAAATGAACTTGTTAACCAGAATGTGATCCCCGACCAACAAGGTAGGGATCATTGATCCGGAAGGGATTTTGAATGCCTGGATCAGAAAGGCCCTGATGATGATGGCCAGAACCACCGCTACGACAAAGGCCTCGGAATATTCCTGAAAAATCGCTCTGCTGCTTCTTTCCTGAGCGATTTCGGGCGCCGTGACCAATTCACCGTCCTTCGTCGCACCGGATCGGGTAGATTTCTTCATGCCCGTTTTCCTTCGCACTTTTCCCCTGGACCGAACATGCCCAACACCATGATCAGCGACACCCCGAAGCCGAAGTGGCTCGTTGCGACGTACATGGAACGGACCGTCCGTGGCACGTAGTTATAGACCATTGTGTTTCCCATGTAAAGAAGGGCGAGCATGCCCGAACGGAGCACCAAGCGGTTTGGTCCGGAAACCGAGTCCCCGCGCAGCGATTTGTGCGTCCGGCTTCAGTGAACAAAACAGCATCCGTTGTGGCTGGTTCTCGTCGCGATCTTCGACTTGGGACAATGGGAACAAAGAAAAAACAAAAACCGGGGCGGGTGCATTACCTGCATGCCCGACCCCGGTTTATCGGTCCATCGGCCCCTCCCTCCCCCGAGGTTAAGGCCAAGGGCTTCGTTATCATTACAAGCACTTCGAGTCAAGTCGGTTTTTTATAAAAGTTGCCGAAAGTTTTACGCGTTTCGGATACCATCGTCCTTATTTCCTCTCCGAGTTCGGCGAGGGAATATGGGAACCGGCCCTCAGCAGCCGACTTAGACCGACGAACAGTGCGGGATGAATTCTATTCCAGTCTCGACGCGGCCAACTCCGTGATATCCAACACCTTGATTTTGCCTTTCTTCTCTTTACGGGCCCTGGCCGCGGCTTGATTGAACGTTCCCTTGCACGAGGGGCAGGCTGATACAATTGCATCCGCGCCGAGATCAATAGCCGTCAACAGCCGGTTGTATCCGATGTCTCCCGCCATTTCATTGTCAAAGCCTTTCATGCCTCCTCCCCCACCGCAACACTTGGCCATAGCACGGTTCTGGGGGAACTCCAGGAGGGTAACTCCGGGCAGGGACTTGAGGACGTTCCTGGGCGGTTCATAGACTCCCATGTGCCTTCCCATATCGCAGGGGTCATGGTACACGACCGTGATGGGGGCCGCGTCCTTCTTCAGCGGCAGCCTGCCTTCCGAAAGGAGTCGCTCGATGAGCTCTACCACGTGAGTGACACGGTACCCGTCGCCCATTCCGTATTTGGGATATAGGTCCCTGAACGTCTTGAGACAACCCGCACAACCGGTAACCAGCTCGGTCAACTTGTAATCCTTCACGCGTTCGTTAAACATCCGGCCGGCTTTGTGAAAGGTGTCCATGTCCCCACAAAGGTAAGCCAGATATCCGCAACACGATTCCTTATCGCCCAAGGCTCCGTACTCCACTCCGCCTTTTTCCATAATCTTCAAAAAGGACGGGATGATTTTAACATCCTGAAAACTGGTAACGCAGCCCATGTGGAGCAGCACCTCGGTCTTTCCGGGTACCGCCTTCGCGTATTCGGCCGGATAGCTGTCGGCGCGTTTTGCCGGATCCGCCAGCAGGGGATTGGCCGCATCAATCATGGCCGCCAGCGCAGGTTTGAACACGTCCGGTAGGAAGCCTTGCTCAACCAATCTTTCCCGCGCCGCGCGAACAATGTCGGATACTTTCACCTGGGCAGGACACATGGATTTGCAGTTCAAACACATCATGCACTGGTACAGGCGTTTGGCAAGGTCCGCGGACGGTTCCAGTTCGCCCATAAGCATGTTGAATGCCAATGTAACCCGCCCCTTCGCATTCAAGGATTCCAACGTAGTCTCCCCGAACGTGGGGCAACCCGCCCGGCAGAAGCCGCATTGAATACAAGCGAGTATTTCGTTATCGATGTCTTCCTGGAAATGTCGGATTGCATCCGGTCGTTCGAGGTAATTCCGAAAAGTATTCTCGTCCAGAATATCTCGTATGGAACCCTCGAACCCCATCTTTCCCGGATTGAGCACATTGTTGGGATCCAAAGCCTTCTTGATCGTTTCCATGACGTTCAAGGTCTCGCCGAGCTGACGCTTTATGTACGGGGACTTGGCCATTCCCACGCCGTGCTCGGCCGAGACCGTACCATTGAACCGGAGGGTCATGTCGATGAACTCCAGCGCGATGGACCTTACTCGGTCCCAATGGTCCGGGTCGGTGGTGTTCATTATAAAGGTGGCATGGAGATTGCCGTCGCCGATGTGGCCGAAAGTGGCCACGGGAAACCCGAATTTCTCTCCGATCCGCTGAACTTCGGCTATCGTGGCGGGTATCTTACTGATTGGAACCCCGAAGTCTTCCACAATGGGAATCAAGCGATGAAAGGGCTTCAGGCGACTCATGGCAGGCACCAAGCCTCCGCGCGCGGCAAAGAGCTTGGCTTTTGCCACCGGATCGTCCGACCAGATGCTCTCAAGGCCGCCGACCTCGGTGCAGATCTTATCGATGGCCTTAATCTGTTCGTCAACGGCAGACCTGGGCCCGTCGATGCCCATGAAGAGCTGGCATTTGACCTCGGGCGGAATATCCATCTTCAGTGCATCCCGTGCGACGTCCAGGCAGACGCTGTCGAGGATCTCGCATGTGGCCATTTCGATGCCGGAGGTGAAGATCCGTTCCACCGCAAGCGCCGCGGTGTCCACATTGGGAAAGGATGCTTTCGCAAATGCCTCGTACTCCGGGACCGGCAGTATCTTGACCACGGCTTCGGTAATTATGCCCAGCGTTCCCTCGGAACCGGAAAAGAGATGGGTAAGGTCATAACCGGCAGAGCTCTTCGGTGCGATGTCCCCCGTGCGTATGACTCTGCCGTCCGCCAGGACTACGGTGAGAGCTTTCACGTAGTCCTTCGTGGTTCCGTACTTTGCGGCGCGCACGCCGCTGGCGTTGGTCGCTATCATGCCGCCGATGGTGGCGATAGGGGCGCTGCCCGGATCCGGTGGAAAGAAATGCGTAGGGGCCAGCCGGGCGTTCAGCGCGTTACAAATGACGCCGGGCTCAACTATGGCGTATCCGTCGGACTTTTTGATCTCCTTGACCGCGGTCATCCGGGTGAAATCCAAAACTACCCCGCCCTTTGGGGCGAGGGCCGCGCCCGTAACCGAAGATCCGGTACCTCGTGCCGTGACGGCAAACCCTTTTGCATGGGCAAGCTTCATGAGCCTGCTCACCTGATCGGTGTTCCGCGCAAATGCCACCGCCTGGGGTGTGCCCGAATGAATCGACATGTCCCGTGAATACGCAAGACAATCCACGTGTAACGTGGTTACGTTTTCAGATCCGAAGATCTCAGCCAGTTGATCAAACCAATCCATCTGGTTCTCCTTACTCGTCCGGCAATCGTTTGGGCTCTCCGGCTTGTGACGACGCGGCCGCCACATACTGTGACGAGGGCTTAAGGCCAAGCCTTGCACCGGCGGCGCCGGCCTTGTTAGTGGTTCTTCAAACCACACACGGGATAATAATAGACCAACAGCTTCAGGTGATCAAATACTTCCGAGGGATGAACCCTATGACCGCCCCACCGAATCCGAGCGGCGAGATTGCTCGCGCCGGCAAAGGTTCCTTCTTGTGGGGAACCGCCGATGTCCTATTGAAGAAAATTCACAGGCTGGAAAGCCTGCGCCACGTCGAGATGGGAGTTCCCTTCAGCAAGTGAGTGGTTACTTGTAATACCGGTTCTTAATCGACTTTATTCGTTCGCTGTTTTGGGCTATGCAGTTCTGCCGGCAGTAACGCAGCAGCCCGTCATCGGCCCATGAGGTATTTTGCGGGTGGCTTCGTTCGCAATCCTGGAGACAGCGTTCCACGTCCATGGCGGCCGACGAGGCCTCAGACCCCGAACCGGTGCTGGGAGAAGAGCTTTCCGATTGGCTGATTGCTCGAAGTATGTTGACCACTTGGGCTGCCTCATTCAAGGTCGGGTCCGAGGGCGGAGTCGCCTCGGCTTCGGCGGAAGTGCGGGCGGTCGCGGCACGACGTTCCCCCCAACGTGAAATCATATACGCGCCGGCGCACACAATTACCGCCATCATTACCGCAGCAGCGGCAATTCGAAGGGTCCTGCGCTCGGCCATGCGGCTGCCCAAGTCAAAGGAGGATCCTCCTGATTGGGACAGACCCTGCCTCGGCTCCCCTTCCGATCTGTTGCCGTCCGTTTCGGGCGATCCATTTCGCGCCGCGAAATTCAACTCGGCCCAATCAAAGGCCTTGCGTCTCCGATCCAGCTCTTCAATCTTTATGATCCCAGCCTTAACCAATTTCTTGAGCAGGCTGTTCAACCCCTTGTACGAGAGACCATATTTTGCCATCAATTCCGAATCGGTAAGACCGGACCTGATGGACTTCACCGCGTCGTCCGGGTTGATACGAACTCGCGGTACCCCCAGTTGGGCCAATTCGGCCAAGTCGACCACGTGAGAGCGCATGGTGGAGTTCAATCGCTCTTCGAGTTCGGCCTCCTCTATCATCTTGCCTTTGACTAGTTTATCGAACAGGCTGGACAGACCTTTTGCGGAAAGATCGTACTTCGCCATCAGCGCGTCGTCGCTCATGCCCGACCTTACATCTTCAACGGCCTGTTTTGCGTTTATTACAGGCTTGGGGTTGGACATAGGTCCCTCCATCCGATCCGCGATCCCCCGAAGGACATGTGTCAGGGATAGATCCCTCTGATGATGATGGCATCCGCCACCCTTTGGATTGCCAACATCTGGGCGGCTACACGGTTGGGAACATTGTGTTCGCCTGCGCATTTCATAACATTGTCGAATGCTTGTACCAACAGTTCCCGCAAATGGCGGTTGATCTGCTCAAGCGGCCAGGCGAAGAATTGCAGGTCCTGAACCCATTCCAGATAGCTCACCGTGACGCCTCCGGCATTGCACAGGATGTCCGGTATTATGAACACTCCGCGATCGTTGAGGATCTCATCGGCTTCCGGGGTCGTGGGTCCGTTGGCCCCTTCGGCTAATATGCGGGCCTGAATATTTCCCGCGTTGTCTTTGTGCACTTGATTGGCGACTGCGGCCGCGATCAACACGTCGCACTTGCAGGTAACCAGCTCTTCGTGATTGACGGAATCACCTTCAGGGTATCCTGCGAAACCGTCCGTCCGCGCTTTGTACTCCTTGAGGGCCGCGACGTCCAAACCTCCGGCATTGTATACCCCTCCCGCTGATGCCCCGGCCGCGACTATCTTCATCCCCATCTCCGCGCAACAAGTAGCGGCCACGGAACCCACGTTCCCGAATCCCAGGACTGCGGCCGTGGTTCGTGAAGGGTCCATGTTCAGGAGTTTTAGGGCCTTGTCCAGCGTATAGGCCACACCACGACCGGTGGCTTCGATACGACCCAAAGAGCCTCCGATCTGGACCGGCTTCCCGGTCACCACCGCGGGGATGGAGTATCCGGCGTGCATGGAATATGTGTCCATTATCCATGCCATGACTTGCGGGTCGGTCCCCATGTCGGGACCGGGGATGTCGCTGTCCGGGCCGATCAATACCGAAATTTCCGTGGCGTACCTTCTTGTGAGTCGCTCCAATTCCCTTCGGGAAAGCGACTTGGGATCGACGCACACCCCACCCTTAGCCCCCGCGTACGGTAAGTTCATCAGGGCGCATTTCCATGTCATCCACATGGCCAAAGCCCTCACCTCATCGAGAGTCACGTCGGCCGAATAACGTATGCCGCCCTTGGAGGGGCCCAGTACCGCTGAATGATGAACCCGGTACCCTCGAAAAACGTGGATCTCTCCATTATCCCTAAGAACGGGAAACGTCACGGAAAGCTCACGCTTGGGGTACCTCAACATCAAGTCCACCCCTCGTTTGAGTTGCAGCCTCGACGCGGCGAGATCGAATTGAGCGAGAGCGTTACGATATGCGCTCGAGCCGCTTGGGTTGCACACCGCCCCAAGGGCCTCCGAGACCGAAAAATGATCACAGGGTCTTAGCCTGCCCGTTCCTTCGCTTGTGCCGTTCATCGGTCCGGCTCCTTATGGAGATCTATGGGTCGCCTTCAGTAAGAATAACGGCGCCAAATTCAGCAAATACGCGGGAGAAGCTCTCCGGAGGGTGGCGCAATGATCCTTGATCCGCCTATACGGGTCTTCATAACCACCCTTGGAGGCTTGCCCGTCGTCACCTCTCCAATGAGTGCCGCATGATCCGCAAGACCCTCCGCTTTGAGGATGTCAACAGCCTCACGGCCCTTACCTTTACCGACCACGGCAACGATCTTACCTTCGTTTGCCGCCTGCATCGGATCAATGCCAAGTATTTCAGCGGCTGCGGCCGTCGACTCGTCGATGGGCACGGCCGTTTCCTCAACAACAACACCCAGATGGGTCGCCGCACATATTTCGTTCAAGGTCGCGCTAAGACCTCCGCGCGTCGGATCACGCATGAACTTGAGACCCGGTCCCAATTCGAGGAGCCTTTCGACCATCGGCCAGACGGACGCGGAATCGGAAACGATATCGAATTCAAACGAAAACTCGGCCCGGGAAAGCATGACCGCCATGCCATGATTCCCAATCGGTCCGCTCACGACTATTTCGTCACCTGCGACAATTTTTTCGGGACCGAGCCGATACGGCGTCTCAATCCGTCCGATTCCGGAAGTATTTATGAATATCTTGTCCAGAGCTCCCCTGGGTGCGACCTTGGTATCCCCCGTGACGATCTCGACACCGGCTTGATCCGCGGCCTGGGCCGTCGAATCCAGGATACGCTCCAATTCGTCAATGGGCAATCCCTCTTCGAGAATTAAGCCCATGGAAAAGAAGGCGGGACGGGCCCCCGAACATGCGAGGTCGTTGCACGTGCCATGTATCGCCAGGCTGTAAGGCAGTGCCGCCGCGCGAGGTCGTAAAGGTGAGGGTACCTGTCTTCACGTTGATCCCTGAGAATGGAGCCGTGGA
>JAZDOF010001086.1:0-4060 GCA_043799015.1 Pseudomonadota bacterium
TTTCGCGCATACACCCCGGCAGCGCTCCATCAAAAATTGTCCACGGCCATAGCTCATGTAGGAAGTATCGGCACCATATGATCACAATGCGAAAAGGCGCGGACCGAAGGCTCCGCAAAGGTTTTCTCTGGGTATTCTCCAACGAGATCGCCGCCCCTCCGGTTGCGGAACTGGAGCCGGGGTCCATACACGAACTTCGCGATAGTCTCGGCGAATTCCTCGGAATGGCATACGCCAATCCTTCCAGCTTAATAACAGCCCGGATCCTATCGCGCCGAAGAACGGACATAGACGAGTCGTTCATTCGGTCAAGAATCGAGCAGGCTCTCGAACTTCGCGGACGCCTCTATCCTGATCGGAGCCACTATCGCCTGGTTTACGGTGAAGGGGACCTAATCCCGGGTCTGGTCGTGGATCGTTACGGGGATTACCTGGTCGTCCAAAGCAACACTGCCGGAATGGATCGACTGCTGGACCTTGTAACCGCGGCCCTTACCGACTTATTGACTCCGCTGGGGATATATCTACGTAACGATTCGGGAATGAGATCCTTGGAAGGCCTGCCGCAAACGAAGACGCTTTTGTCCGGTTCCGTTCCCGAGCGTGTGGAGATTTCCACGGACGGCGTGAGGTCCTTTGTGGATATCATCAACGGCCAGAAGAGCGGTTTTTTTCTCGACCAGGAAGGCAACCGAGCCTTGGTGCGCCGCTATACCCCCGCGGGGGGACGCGTGCTGGACCTGTTTTGTTATACTGGCGCCTGGGGAATACACGCGGCTGTTGCCGGCGCCGGGGAAGTGACGGGGGTGGACTCCTCCGTATCGGCACTGAAGCTGGCGGAAGAAAACGCGGAATTGAACGGGGTGGCCGACCGGTTCCTGGGACGGAAGGACAACGTAATAGATTTCCTAAAGAAAACCAAAGAGCAGTGGGACCTGGCGGTCCTCGATCCCCCCGCATTCATCAAGGGCAGAGCCCACATCAAAGAGGGAACAAAGGGATACATCGACGTCAATAGGCGGACCCTCACGAAAATCAAGCACGGCGGGATTCTCATCACATGCTCTTGTTCCCACCATCTCAGCCTCGACGCCTTCTACGAGGTCCTCGGCAGCGCCTCACTACAAAGCGGCAAGGACCTCCGGATTCTGGAGATAGGAAGTCAGGGGCCCGACCACCCAGTGCCGCTGACAATGCCGGAGATGCGATATCTTAAGGTAATAGTCGCTCAGGTTCTGTGATCACGGTCGGTCAAGGTTCACCTTTGCGTACTCCTGCGTGTTTCCTACATTCGGGTTACCTTCCGGAAGTGGTCGATGAAGAAACGCGCTGCGACGCCGTTTATTAATCCTGTGCCGGCAGCCGTGAGAATCATTACGGGAAGAAGAAGAAGGACCCCTTCATGGCGTATTATCAGGAGATAAGCCATGAAAAGTTGACCGATGTTGTGGAACACGGCACCGAACAGGCTGATTCCGATCACGGAAAAACGCCTCCTGCCGTACCGGTGTGCCGAGCCCATGGCAGCCATGGCCGACACTCCGCCGGAAAGGGAGAGAAGGAACGCGGGCGAGCCGAAAAGGCCGGTGGCCAACGATCCAAGGAACACCCGTCCCAGGGTTACGAACAAGGCTTCCTTGAACCCATACAGAAATAATGTGGTCAAGCCGACGATGTTGGCCAAGCCCGGCCGAAACCACCCCGCCGTAACGGGAAGCAAGGCCTCCACCGTGTGAATAACGGTGGCCAGGGCCAGCAAGAGCGCCATCCTCGTCAATCGTTCGACCCGACCCGTCATCGACTTACCGCGTCCAGTTCGTCCGAGCTTTCCCCACCGACGCGCACCACGACCCGATTGGGCACGCATACGAGAAGCCCGCCTTTATGATCAAGACGCCCCATGTGGACGCATTGTTTGTTCTTGCAGGGAGAGGACCTGATAAACGCCGTGCCGTCGCGAATATCCAGAACCGTCTCTCCCAAAGGGCCCGGCACGTTGACCACACGGTTCTTGTTGAGTGAATAGCGTCCGTACAGGACATTGTCCGAACTGACTTCCACGGTACTCCCGCCTGAGATGACGTATCGCGGGAGTAAGACGAACAGGATTCCCGCCGTCAGCACGAGAGCCGTGAGCAAGGCGGCATCCGCCCTCGTCATGCGGAAGTAGGACCTGATTCCGGAAAGCGAAGAGACTTGACTAGGTGATGGAGATTTCACAAAATGGATTATATAGCCCCGCGCCCTGAAAAGGGCAACAATTGCATGAATCGACGGCAGCCGACATCGCGGCCCACCGCGGCATCCCCGGTAATGTCGATGGGACGGGACCTAGGATCCACCAACAAAGACCGATTGAGAAGCAAAAGTAGAGTACGAGATTTTTATTGCATCACGCCGTAATCCATTATAGATGATCTCGGTGTGGTTATCGGACGGTAAAGCGATCACCCTTGAGGCGGTACCAAATGAAATGCCCTGCATGCGGCGCGGGCGATGATCGGGTCATCGATTCCCGCCTCGGCAAGGACAGCTCCGTTATCCGGCGAAGACGAGAATGCCTCTCGTGCAAGAGACGATTCACCACCTACGAACGTATCGAAGATGTGCTGCCTTACGTGATTAAGAAGGACGGCAGGCGGGAAGCATTCGACAGGAGAAAGATAGTCGAAGGCATGAGACGGGCTTGCGAGAAGAGACCGGTGAGCATCGATCGAATCGACGCCGTGGCTGATGCGGTCGAGCAAGAATTAATGGAAAGACCGGAGAAAGAGATCAGCGTCACCTACATAGGCGAACGGGTGATGACGGAACTTCGACAATTGGATGAAGTGGCCTATGTGCGGTTTGCTTCGGTTTATAGATCATTTCGTGACATTGGGGAGTTCATAGCAGAAATTAATGAATTGCACGAACTTAAGGAGATCCGGCCTGAACGGATTCTCCCAGGGAACGACGGTGTCGATGAAAACCAAGGGATACAGGGTTCGGCGTGAAGCCGAGTATTATATGGCCCAAGCACTTCGATCGGCGCGTCGCGGCCTCGGGCGCACCGACCCAAACCCCATGGTCGGGGCCGTGGTTTGTAAGGACGGGGTGGTTATAGGTGAGGGATATCACCAAGCCGCGGGTCGACCTCACGCGGAAGTCGAGGCGCTGAGAGGGGCCGGTGAAAAGGCGCGTGGCGCCGATCTCTATGTGACTCTCGAACCCTGCAATCATCACGGTCGAACCCCTCCATGTACCAGAGCGATCATAGAAGCGGGAATAGCAAGGGTGTGGTATGGGATGGCGGACCCCAACCCCGCCGTGTCCGGAGGCGGAGTGCATGCTTTGCGTGCCGGCGGAATCGAGGTTGAAGGCCCGATTCTGGAAGACCACTGTGTGCGTCTCAATGAGGTCTTCATAACACACGTTACCCTTCGACGGCCGTTCGTTTTCCTAAAACTGGCCATGAGCCTGGACGGAAGGATTGCCACCCGGACCGGGCAATCGCGGTGGATAACTTCGGAGTCTTCGCGCCGAAGGGTACACTTACTTCGCGATAGGGTTTCCGCAATCATGGTTGGGATAGGCACCGTCCTGGCGGACAATCCCGCGCTTACAACCAGACTCGATCGCGGCAAAGGTCGGGACCCTATCCGGATCGTGGTTGATTCGGCCCTACGAACCAACCCGGAAGCGGCGATATTCAATCCCTCCTCAACATCCGGGGTGATTGTCGCAACGCGGTCGAACCCTCCGGAAGCTCCTGTGCGCGGCCTGGAGGCTGCGGGTGCGGAGGTCGTACGAACCGAAGGGCGGGACCGGGTGGATCTCCAAGACCTTATGACCAAGCTTTACGACCGAGGAATCACCTCGGTGCTCGTCGAGGGAGGAGCCGGTTTGGCGTGGGGCGCACTGGACGCGGGCATCGTCGACCGATGTTTGTTCTTCTACGCACCCAAGATCATAGGCGGTATGGAAGCGCCATCGGGCATAGGAGGACTCGGAATAGCGACGCTCGACAAGGCTCCGCATCTCGAAGGGGTGGAGGTGGCACGGGTAGGAACGGATATCC
>JAZDOF010000884.1:0-3406 GCA_043799015.1 Pseudomonadota bacterium
TCAAAAGTGCGTTCCCATTCCTTCTTGGCCTGCTCGATCATCCGCATGAGCTGTAGTCTGCGTTTTTCGTACGACAGGTCTTCGACGATCACCACGACCGCTCGGTCCCGCGACAAGCGCACGGGTCGAAAATACATCCTCGTCCATAAGGTCACGCCGCCCAATGAGAGGGCCGCGTCCTTCATACGCGGTTTTCGATCTCTGAACAGTTTGCCCAGGAGGATGCGAATGGCGCTCTCGCTCGTGGGAGCGCACAGCGACAAGAAGGAATGCCCTTTGACTTCCTCCGGATTCTTTTTCAGTCTGCCCCATGCCTCGTTGGCGAAAGCTATGAAAAAGGACCTAGTTACAAGCGCCGCAGGCATCGGCAAAGACTGAAGGATCTTGCCGAAGGCCGTGCCTTCAATCCCCCTTACGTCGAAGCTGCCCGAATTGGTGAGGTCCGAGGTAAAAAGGTTGTCAAGGTCAATGGTATCCGTCGGGTCCAACTCAAGGGTTTTGAATTTCCGTTGAGCGCATCCGCCCCCGACGCAATCGACGTCGTTCGCCTTTGAAACTAAATCGTCCGGCACGGGCATTCCTCTATCCGTAAGCGTCCACCTAGGAGAGCGGTCGAATTGAGAGCCCTCACGAGAGCCGTGTCCAATGGCCCCCGATCCCGGCAGAACCGGTCGCACGGGTGGCGAGGCATACATCCGACACATTACCGGGGAAGCGACCCATAGAGGGAAACACCCGGCACCGGGCGAACGGTTACTCCGTCTATTAACGAAATACTAACCTCTTGCAGGGTTACAGTCAATGGTATAGCGTTTGCCTCGCCCTCTCCGGGCGCAATCTTCATGGAGGACGCCATGGACGTACTGCTGACCATGCTTGAACGGCGAAGCGCGCGGGCGTTTACGGATGAAGTCGTAGGCCGCGACACGCTTACCAAAATACTCCATACGGCATCACAGGCCCCTTCCGCAATTAATATGCAACCTTGGGAAATCCATGTGGCGACCGGCGAGGAAAGGAAACGACTATCCCGCCGGCTGTGGAAGTCCTACCGCGAGCGTCAGGTTACCTGTGGACCGGGTTCAAAGGCCCCGATCCCTGAAAAGTTCGTCCAAAGGGCCCGGGAATGTGCGGAACAAATGACCCCGTTGATTGAAGAATCCGGGTCGGAGTTCAAACGATTCATTAACGAAGGGAGCCTCGACTTTTACGGCGCCCCCGCGGTCGTCCTCATCTTCCTGGATGATTCCTTTGCCGCGGATGCGATGATCGACGTCGGCACATTTACCGCTTATCTCGTGCTTGCCGCCGCGGCCGAGGGACTGGGTACCTGCCCGATCGGCTTGGTGAAGGCTTACGGTGACGAGATAAAGGACCATCTCAATATAGCTGAATCCAAGGTGCTCGCGCTTTCGGTAGCTATCGGAAAGACCGACCCCGGTGCGCCCATAAACCGTTTCAGGTCCGCCCGCGTCCCCGTTGCCGACTTTGTCCGATGGATTGATTGAACCCGGATTATTGCGATTTTCGTACGGATTTAGGATAACTCAAAGGTAACCATTCACTCTTGTGGGGCAGGCTTGCCGGCCTGCCGAGATCGCACTAAGAAAATTCGCAGGCTGGAAAGCCTGCGCCACGTTGAGATTGGAATTTCCCCCTCGTAAGTGAATGGTTACACTCAAAGAGTAAAAGAGCCAGGAATTGACGAATTTAGCGTTACGCAAACCTTTGCCGAGGGACCCGAACTGATGTTGAAACGGTATGAACCTTTGTCCGCTTTGTCGGCCCTGCCTGCCGCCGTGTACTATGCCGTGCAGAAAACCCGGGAGTCGGCTTACCGTGCCGGCCTATTCAAGCCCCGATGTGCAGCGGCACATGTGGTGTCCGTGGGCAACATACTCATGGGCGGCAGCGGAAAAACCCCGTTCTGTATCTATTTTGCCGACCTCGCCCGTCGAAAGGGACGCCGGCCGGCCGTGGCAAGCCGAGGCTACCGCGGATCGTACAAAAGCGATTACGAAATCGTGAGCGACGGCGTTTCCGAGAGGCCCTTGGTCGGCCCGGACCGGTGCGGCGATGAGCCCTTCCTTATCGCGCAGCGTTTACCCCAAGTACCGGTGCTTGTGGGGCGAAAAAGAATTGTCCCCGCAGGGATTGCGATCAGGGAGTTCGGCGCGGACGTTATAGTGCTGGACGACGGTTTCCAGCACACGCAGCTCCATCGGGATTTGGACATCGTCCTCATCAACGGTTCCGAGGACCGCATGTTCCCCCTCGGTCGTCTCAGGGAGCCGTTTTCGGCCCTCGGGCGCGCCCACTTGGTGGTCCTGATGGGGGCCGATACCTCGGTGCCGCCCGGCGCCCTTCCCTTCCTTACGGGAAAACGGCTGTTCAGGTGCTCCGTAGCACCCAAGACGCTCGTCGGCTTGCCCGGTATCGACTCCCCAAAGGACTTGGCCGGGGAAACCGTTGTGCTCTTTTCCGGCATAGCGGACCCGGGAAGATTTCGGAAGGTCGCCCACGGCCTTGGTTGGCGAGTGAAGGATCATATGGTATTTCCGGACCACCATGCCTTTGAGGAGAAGGACATTCGCGCCATCAACCAGCGGGCGGCCGGCGGCCCCTGCGTCTGCACGGAAAAGGACTGGGTGAAGCTTCCCCGTCCCTTGAAGCTGTCCGGTAAATTCGGAGCACTTGGCATAAGTGTCGAGCCCGACGATGAGGAAGCTTTGTGGAAAGCCGTCAGCGAGCGGTTATTGTGTAATGCCGGCGCAGGAGAGAAGAAAGAGTGACCGCTTACCGCGTAGAGATGTGAAATGAATGTGAGCGTTCACCGCGATCTCTCCTTGAACAAGAAGGGAAGCCTCGTGCCGCTACGAAGCCGTCCGCCTACCGATGAACCGCGAAAACGTAATTCCGGAACTCTCTCTACCAGGAGAATTACCCCTTGATTTCTTGGTGCCTTGGTGACTTTGTGGTTGGTTTTTTTCCGGGCCGGAAAACGTTTGCGCTCAATGATTACCGAGGACTGATGAATCGCCTCCAGATGGACCCAGCCGGAAAACGAATACTGATCATCAAGCCCAGTTCTCTCGGCGACGTGGTGCATACCCTTCCCTTGGTTCATGCGATAAAACGGCACTGTCCGACATGCTTCATCGGTTGGGTGGTTCAACGCGGTTTTCGGGCGGTCCTTGAACACGATCCCGCGATAGACGAGATCATACCCATTTTCATACCCTCCACCAGCGACCCCAAAGCGGGCAAAGGCGCGTTCATCGGGGCGTTCCGTGCGACGATCGCGGTCTTGAGGGACCTGCGGGTTCGGTTCCGCTGCCGGCCGTATGACTTGGTGCTCGACCTTCACGCGTCCTTCCGGAGCGGCTTGTTGGCCCTTGCCAACCCT
>JAZDOF010000890.1:0-2946 GCA_043799015.1 Pseudomonadota bacterium
CGTTATCATGAGGGACGAGGTTTGGGTCGCGGCCTGCCTTTCGCCATGGGTTGAAGAGAGTGTCTCAAAACCCGAGGCCTTCCGACAATCGTAACACGATCGGCAGGCCCATACGTGAAACGCCGGGCTGGGCGGTTCACGTATGGGCCTGCGCTGTGACGAACTTGTCACGGCTTTTGAAACAATTTCTGAAACCTCGGGCTGGAATACCTGCCGCCGCTTCGGGGCCGGGTGCATTCTTCGAGCTGGGTGACTGTAAATGGGAAACGGACCACTTAGGAGTTTTCGATGAGTTACGAGGAAAGGCTCGGCAGACCGCTGGACTCGGCGAGTTCGCCAACTCCGACCTTTTTGGAGAGGACCGGAGATGCCACGCAAACCATCAATCTTGACTCGGTTTATACCGATGACCTTACTGCAACCGGGAGCTTTGATCTCAGACTCATCGAGGCCACATCGTTGGGTAAATTGTTCGACGCGGTTCCCATTCCCATATTTGTTTTTGACAAGGGCAACGCCATCGCATTCGGCAATCGATCAGCGGCCGCAATGATCGGCGCCGACGAATCCGCCCGGACAACGGACTTGTCGTCCCTGTTCGCCGGAGCGGATATCGGCGCCCAAATCAGGGACATCGTCCAGGTGGTCCTATCCAAGAGGGAATCTCGCTCCATTGAAACGGTACTGGGCCGGCCGGCCGACCGGATGTACGGCCGCCTACATTTCCGGCCCATCAGATGGGCGGGTGAACGTTTTGCACTACTGCTGATCGAAGACCTTACAAACGAAAAGAAACAACTGGAAGTTATAAAGCGCCAGGCCAGAAGACTCCGGGAATCCCACGAACATCTCGAGGTAAGGGTTCGGGAGCGTACGGCGGAGCTTGGGGAAGCCGTGAGAAGCCTTAAGAAAGAGATAGTGGGTCGACGGCAGGCCGAATCGAGCCTCACTCTGGCTGCAAACGTCATACGGAGCAGTAACGAAGCCATCGTGATCACGGATACCCAATCCGTAATCATTGACGTGAATGAGGCTTTTTGCAGAGTCACCGGATATACGAGAGAGGAAGTCATCGGCAAGACCCCCAGGATAATGAGCTCAGGGCGACATGACACGTCATTTTGGCAAAGTTTTTGGGAGGCGCTGCACCGAGAAGGACACTGGCAGGGGGAAGTATGGGACAGACGGAAGAATGGAGAGATATTTCCAAAGAAGATGTCCGTGAGCGCGGTTACGGGGGAATCGAACGAACGAACCCACTATGTGGGGATATTCTCGGACATTTCAAGCATCAAGAAAACCGAGAAGGAACTCGACATTTTGACCCGATTGGATCCCCTAACGGGCCTCATCAATCGGAATCTGTTTCGTGATCGGCTGAAGCAAGCGGTTTCCAAGGCGTACCGGAGGTCCGAGGGCGTGGCGGTTTTGATTCTTGACCTGGACAACTTCAAGAAGATCAACGACACAATGGGACACTCCCTTGGAGACGACCTGTTAAAAGAGGTGGGGGTTCGACTGGTCAAGGCCGTAAGACCCACGGACACGGTAGCACGCCTGGCCGGGGACGAATTCGCCATTATGATTACCGATTTTGCGGTGCCTAGAAGCATCGACTTTCTGGCCATGAAGATCATGAGGGTCATGGCCGAAGCCTACGATTTGGGAAATCGGCGGGTTTTCGTGACTGCCGCTATGGGTATTTCCCTGTATCCCGGAGACGGCGACTCCGAAGACCTTCTATTGCAGCACGCGGATACCGCCATGTACAGCGCCAAGGAACAAGGACCGGCCTCCTTCCGATATTACTCCAAGGAAATGAACCGCCATGCCGCCGAACGTCTCGAAATCGAGACGGATCTTCGTGAGGGCATGCTGCGCGATGAATTCCTGCTCTATTATCAGCCGCAGGTGTCATTGGCGAACGGGGCGGTATGCGGTTGCGAAGCCCTTGTTCGATGGCGACGCCCGTCAAAGGGCATTGTCCCGCCGGGGGTATTTATTCCGCTGGCTGAAGAAACGGGGCTGATAAAGCCCTTGGGAGATTGGGTCCTGGGGGAGGCTTGCCGGCAGGCCAAGGCTTGGATCACCAGGACCGGGGATAATTTCCCGGTGGGAGTAAATCTGTCGGCCGTGCAACTGAAATATCCCGATACCATCGAACAGGTTACCCGGCTTCTGGAGGCAAACGGTATAGAAGGGCGGCGCTTGACCCTGGAACTCACGGAAAGCGCGGTCATGGGCGACCCCGAAGATGCGGTTCGGATTCTTTACGGCCTCAAGGCCCTTGGTGTGCAAATAGCGCTCGACGATTTCGGCACCGGTTATTCGTCGTTGTATTATCTCAAACGATTTCCACTGGATAAACTCAAAATCGACCGTTCCTTCGTCGAGGAAGTAACCGTGGATGCCGATGATGAAGCCATCGTTAGGGCGATCATCGGCATGGCGCATAACCTGAACTTAAAAGTGGTCGCGGAAGGGGTGGAAACCGAGGAACAACTGGAATTCCTGCGTTCCGAACAATGCGACGAGGTGCAAGGGTATTACCACGGGCGACCGGTACCTCCGGATGAGTTCGAGCAAAGCTTCCTCGGCGGGTAAGGGATTGGACATACGTAACATGGTTCTCATTGGACGGGAGGAAAGCGGACATGAGCGACTACGTTCTGCGGATGCCGAAAGAAGCTATTAAGGATTTCTGCCTGCGACACCACATCAGGAAGCTTTCAATCTTCGGATCGTGCCGGCGAGGGGACTACGGGCCCCAAAGTGATGTGGACGTCCTGGTGGAATTTCACCCGGAGCACATTCCGGGGCTGTTGGGAATCGTCCGGATGCAAAGGGAGCTGTCGGGCATGCTGGACGGCAGGGTGGTCGAAATACGGACGGCCCGGGACTTAAGCCCGTATTTTCGTGACGAAGTCGTAGCGTCGGCTGAGGCCG
>JAZDOF010000946.1:0-2952 GCA_043799015.1 Pseudomonadota bacterium
AGACGTCTCTAAAGGAATCCAGGAACTCCGGTGAATGGGTCGTGAAGATTACCTGAGACCGGTTCGCGGCGTCCGCCCCGAATTCGGCCACAATGGGCAGCATTCCGGGATGGAGTCCCGCTTCCGGTTCTTCGATCGCCATAAGACACGGCGGCTGTGGGTTGGCCAACAAAGTGAGGAGAAAGAGAAACTTAAGCGTACCGTCCGACAAATCGGCGGCGGAACGAATACCGCTCAACCCCTGGAACCATACGCCGAGCTGAATAAGCTGATCAGCGACGGGCGAGAATTGCAGTTCTTGGTAGGCTTCGCCGAAAGCCGCCTTCATCCCGCGATTGAGGTCTTCCTTAAACTCGCGATCCCTCGCGTAAAAGGTATGGAGCACTGACGTAAGGTTTCGTCCGTTTTCTGCTACTCGTGTGTCGTGGCGCGTGATGACGGGGCGACGAACGGGAGCATCACGGCCGGTGTCGATTCCCCGGTAAACAACCCAGGAAGCGAGCTTCTTCTGAAACGCGGTAACAACTTTGTTGGCCAAGAATGGGCCTGCTGCGGTGGAAAGAAGTGATTCTTCGGGCGACACCTCGTCGTACGCGACAAGCGCACGTTGGTCCTCATCGAACACTACCGATCTCACGCCGTCTCGTTCAAGGAACTTGAACGGCTGATCCGTCAAGCCTTGTTTTACCTTTCGGAAGTTCCCCAATAACTCGCGTTCAACTCGGTAAGAGCTTGTGGAGCCGAGTCGCCGGAGCTCAAGTCGATAGGTGAGACTGTCTCTTGTCTCATCTGGATCCGAATCGATAGGCGAAGTCTCCAATTCAATGAAAATGCTTTGGGCCGTTTGATCCCAAAGAAGGGGGGCAATGCCGCCTTGTCCCAGGACATATTCTTTTAGTTTTCCTTGCGCGGAGACGGCTATGAGCGACAAGACATTGATCACATTGGTCTTGCCGCTTCCGTTGGGGCCGATCAAAACATTCAAGTCTCCAGGCACCCAGCTTACCTTTCTCAGCGATCTATAGCCCTCGATATCCAATCTCAGGATCTTCATGCATTCCTCCCTGGTGATCCGCGAGCGAGGATAATTATACCCTCCGACGAGCCGAGTGTTCAGAAAATATTCAGGTTTCCTTGAACCCAAACTGATTGAACTTACTGGAATCCACGACACACAACCGTGGTTCTTGTATCACCCGGCGTGATCTTAGCTCAATGAATACTTGCGGAAAGGGAAGCGTTCGCAGCAATGATCGGCAAACCGAACGGTCGTGAGCTGCCCGGGGACCACCCGAAAAACCGTTGAACCTCCTTCCGCGAGGAAATGGTATTATATCTCCCCGAAATCCGTCGCGTGAAGGAGACCAAATGTCCGGAACCCGAATAGGCATCTTTTGGCCCGGCGATTACCGCTCCAAACCCAATGACCTGGCCCACCCGAGTGCCGAGGAGGCCACCGTCCAACTGGAGCGTGCGCTCAAAAAACTCGGTCGGCCGAGCTATCGCATTGATGGTTTTCTCACCCGGCCCCACGAAGCCATCGAGAAGCTCGGCCCGGTGGATGATCCGCTCATCGGTGTTTTCGTGCATTGGTGCTACGGGCCGCACACTACCGACGGCGTCGTCGGCAAGGAGAGCCCGTTGCTTCTGGCGAGCAATTTCTCGGGCCAATGGCCGGGGCTCGTGGGCCTGCTCAACACCGGAGCGTGCCTGGAGAGCCTGGGTCGCAAATTCTCCCGTGTGTGGAGCGATGCCCAAGACTGGACCGCAGATGACGCTTTCATGGATCGTCTGGCCGAGTGGTGCGCGACGGGTCGCATAGGCTACTCCACCGAACAGATCGAGTATTCGGTCCCCATATCCAAAGAGGCACACGCTCGATCCAAGGATGTCGCCGAGGAGATCGGCAAGAGAAGGATTCTGGCCCTGATGCTCGGAGATACGTCCATGGGGATGATCAACGGCTATTTCGGCCCCCGTAAGCTGGCTCGCATCGGATTCTCGGAGCACAAAGTCGATCAAGCGTGGATCATCGACCGCGGCCGTTCCATCTCCGAGGACCGGCTGAACGCGGCAATGGCCTTCGTAAAGCAAAGCGGCATACAGTTCCATTGGCGCGAAGACGGAGCGTCCGACTTCGACGAAAACGCCACCCGGGAACAGTTGCGGGACTACCTGACCGTGCTCGACCTGGTCGCCGAATTCAAGGCCGATTGCGTGGGGTGGCAGTATCAGCTCGGTTTGGTGCCGCTGCGGCCGCCGTCGGATTTTGCCGAAGGGCTGCTGAATTCCGTTTGCCGGCCGGAGAGCGACGGCGACGTGATCATCACCGCAACCGAGGGCGATCAAGGAAATCTCGTCCCCATGGAACTTATGAAGCGGGTACTCAAGTCCAAGGGGCTGCACCAGGCGGTGATGTTCCACGACGTGCGCTGGGGAGCCGAATATCAGGGTCGGTTCCTGTGGGTGCTGCTCAACTCGGGCTCGTGCGGAGGGTACGCCATGAGCCGCGACCCGGCTACGCTCAGGGGCGTCCACTCTTATCGTCAACCAGCGGAGTACTTCCCGATCCCCGGCGGCACATTCGCCGGAGAAGCGTTTCCGGGCGAAATCACATGGGCCCGAGCCTATCTCAAGGACGACGAGATGTGGATGGACGTCGGGCGAGGAGAAGTCGTCACGCTTCTCGAGCAAATCCGCGAGCAATGGTGGCGCGGCACAACCCGTCAGTGGCCGTTCATGGCCGCGGATCTGGGCATCTCACAAGAGACCCTGATGGCCCACTATTTGAGCAACCACATCGCCGTGGCGTACGGGGACATCCTCGAAGAGACGGCCGCACTCTCGCTGATGCTCGGTTTCAGAGTTCGCCGGCTGGGAAGGAGCGCTTGACATGACCCAGGACCGCCGCAGCTATATCGGCATCGACGTGGGGACGGGGAGTGCGCGGGC